>CAYWLQ010000189.1:0-9405 GCA_964458775.1 uncultured Myxococcales bacterium
CCGACACAGATACCGACACAGATACCGACACAGATACCGACACAGATACCGACACAGATACCGACACAGATACCGACACAGATACCGACACAGATACCGACACAGATACCGACACAGATACCGACACAGATACCGACACAGATACCGACACAGATACCGACACAGATACCGACACGGATACCGACACAGATACCGACACAGATACCGACACAGATACCGATTCGGATACAGACCTATCCTCGGGATGCGGTCTTGCACCTCCCTCAAACGGAGCCTACAGTCTTGAAGCAACCCAGGGAACGCGAACCTATGTATTGGATGTTCCGAGTAACTACAACCCAAGCACACCGTATCCCATAATTTTCGGTTTCCACGGCATGGGTACCAGCGGATCGCTTTTTAGAAGTGCATTCTACGGCAATTTACTGTCGGCGATGGCGGATGAAGTAATTGTGGTGCATCCGGATGCCATAGGAGATCCTACGGCATGGAATACTGAGGTTGATGTTCCATTTTTTGACGAACTCCTAGCTCATTTGCAGACAGTTCTTTGTATAGACCCCTCTAGGGTATTTGCTACCGGCCACAGCTCCGGCGGTTTCTTTACCAATATGCTTGGATGTCAGCGAGGCAACGTATTACGAGGCATAGCTCCTGTTTCCGGAGGCGGTCCGATGGTATGGGGAAGCAACAGATGTACCGGGCAGCTCGCAGCTTGGATAGCCCACGGCGAAAACGACGAGACAGTAGCTTTTACAAGCGGTGAAGGAAGCAGAGACTATTGGGGTGAAGCCAACAGCTGCAATCTTTCATCCTCCTCTCCGTCCTCACCGACCGAGTGTGTAGACTTTGCCGAATGTGAAGCCGCCTACCCGGTACGATGGTGTGTCTATCAAGACGGACACAACTGGCCGGAATTCGCTCCTCAGGGAATGTGGGATTTCTTTAAAAGCCTTCCTCGTTAATGAGCCTCTGCCCAGTTTGCCCCAAAACCTACATCCACTACTAACGGCACTGACAGAGGCATTGCATGTTCCATTGTGTTTTTAATCAGAGCCGATGCTTTTTCCAGCTCATTTTGCGGAACTTCGAAAACAAGTTCGTCGTGAACTGTCAGCAGCATTTTAGTGTTCATATTTTCCGATTTGAGCATTTTATCTACATTTATCATGGCGGCTTTCAATAAGTCGGCAGCTGTTCCCTGAATGGGCGTATTTCGGGCCATACGCTCTGCGTGACCTCTGGCTTGCTGATTGCTTGACGAAATGTCGCTTAAAATCCTTTTGCGACCTAACAGGGTTTCTACCGTGCCTGTCTTTTTGGCCTGCTCAATTACATCTTCCATAAAAACTTTTACGCCTTCGTATAACCTAAAATATTCATCGATAAATCTTGCAGCTTCGCCCCTTGAAATTCCCAGCTCTTTTGCAAGAGAAAAGGCCGTCTTGCCGTAAATAACACCGAAGTTAACGGCCTTTGCTTTTGCGCGTTCGGAGGACGGAACCGGTTCGTTTTTATCAAAACCGAAAATCGCTCGGGCGGTTCTTGCGTGTACATCTTCGTTGTTGTTGAATGCGTCGACAAGGGCCAAATCCTTTGAAAGATGCGCTAAAATTCGCAACTCCACCTGTGAGTAGTCCAAAGACAATAGGACATGTCCATCCGATGCTACAAAAGCTCTTCTGATAGCTCGTCCTGCTTCTGAACGGATCGGAATGTTTTGCAAATTGGGATTGGAACTGGACAGTCGTCCGGTTACAGCTACAGCTTGATTATAGCTAGTATGAATTCTTTTTGTTCGCGGATTGACCAATCGGGGCAAAGCATCAAGATAGGTGTTTTTTAGTTTTGTGTAGGTGCGGTGTTCTAACAACAATGCCGGCAGAGGATGAAGAGGTGCCAATGCTTCTAGTACCTCTGCGTCCGTAGAAAAGCCTGTCTTGGTTTTTTTCTGAACAGGAAGCCTAAGTTCGTCAAAGAACAATTCGGAAAGCTGCTTTGGCGAGTTTAAGTTAAACTGCCTTCCGGCTTGCTCAAAAGCTTCTTTTTCAAGGGTTGCAATTTTTTCTCCAAAGGAGGCGGACATTTCAGCCAAAAGTTCGGTGTCTATACAAATCCCGTTTAGTTCCATACTGCAGAGCACTCGTGCCAGAGGAATTTCTAAATTATGAAGCAGGTTTTCGGCGTCAGCTTCTTTGATGAGAGGAGCCATGACTTCGGATAAAGCCAAAGCTGTTTCCGCATCTTCTCCGGCATAGTTTGCAGCATTAGAAATAGAGACCGCAGCAAAAGAAAGCTGTTCTCCGCGTTTTTTCTCTGTAACTTCGTCATAGGACACTGTCTTTCTTTTTAAATAGTCCCTCGCCAGACTGTCCAAGTTGTGCTGACGATTTTCGGCTCGTAAAAGATAAGAGGCCAGCATAGGATCGAAAACCGGATTTTCTATAAAGAAGCCGTGTCTTCGAAAGATAGTGTCTTCGTATTTGAGGTTTTGTACTACCACACCCAAGTTCGGATCAGTTAATAACGGACCGATAATTTTAAGGGCGGTTTCAAGAGAAATGCTTTGTCCTTGTTTGTGGGCTACAGGTACATATATACCGCTGTTCGGTTTCCACGATAGAGCAATCCCTACAATATCTGCGATAACAGCATCAGTGGAGGTTGTTTCTAGATCAACGGCAAATTTTGTTGCCTTTTTTATTTCCTCTACCGCCCTCAAAAGCGATGCTTCATCGGTTACTGCGCGATATTCGCATTGCGCCTGTTCAGAAGTTTGAAGATAAATTTCGTCGTAAATATCTCCGACAAGGCGTTGTTTAAGTTTGGTAAACTCAAACAGGTCTAGGGTATCGGCTAATGAATGCGGGTCTGCTGCTCGGTATTTTAGTACATCCCAATTGATGTCAATGGGTACTGTTTCGCATAGAGTTACCAGCTTCTTGGACAGTTCAGCTTCGGCTACATGTGCTCCGAGTCTTTCGGCCAGGGCTTTGGATTTGAGAGTGTTTCTCTTTGCAATAAGATTGTCCAATCCTCCGTATTCTACCAATAGCGGTGCTGCTGTTTTGGGGCCCACTTTGGGAATTCCCGGTATATTGTCTGACGAATCGCCGGCTACTGCCAAAAGATCACCCAAGAGAGTCGGAGGAACTCCCCACTTTTCCAATACTGCCTGCTCATCCCATATTTTATTTTTCATGGTGTCGAGCATTACGATACCGGGTTTGATAAGCTGCATTAGATCTTTGTCACCGGAAACAATAACAGTTCTAAGGCCCCTTTTTTCAGCAGCCGCAGCAATCGTTGCTATTATATCATCAGCTTCGTAACCGTCTTTTTGAACTACCGCCAACTCAAATCCATTAAGCAAAGTTTCGGTCATGGGAAACTGTACCTTTAGATCTTCGGGAGGAGGCGGGCGGTTTGCTTTGTATTTTGGGTATATCTCTTTTCTAAACGTAGGAGTTTTAGAGTCCATTACAGCTGCGATATAGGATGGAGCATACTCTTCCAATAGAGAAACCAGCATATTTGCCACACCGAATACAGCTCCGGTGGGAGTATTATCGCTTCTGGACAAATGTCCTACCGAGTAGTAGGCCCTAAAAACAAATGATGATATGTCGATCAAATAGATTGCGTCCGACGCGCCTTTTTCCGGTAATTCAGCAGTCATTAGACCTGCGTATCTGATACCCTGCAACCGGTCAAGGTTTCGATTATCAACCGCCTGCGAATTGTTTATAACTTTCAATTAACAAACTAATTGCATTCTCAATACTTTTGTGATCTCTATTTTCTATCCATTCTCGTTTGAAAATGCTTGCTCCGAAGGAAACTGCATTAGCTCCGCATTTAAAATATTCTATTACATTATCAGCAGTTACTCCCCCGCATGCCATAAGCGGAATGTCAGCAAAAGGCCCTCTTAGATCCCTAAAGTATGAAGGCCCGAAGACATTTGCCGGAAAAACTTTAACCATAGTTGCACCGGCGGAACTTGCGTTAAAAATCTCCTGAGGCGTCAGCGCTCCGGGAAAAAAAGGAACATTGTTTTTTGTGCAAAAATCGGCAACTTCTGTAACCAAGGTCGGCATTACGACAAAAGATGCTCCGGCATCCAATGCAGCGAGGAGATCTCTTGTACACAGGACTGTTCCCGCTCCGACTGAGAACTTATTTTTTGATGCAACAACAAGTTGTTTAATAAGAGATGAGGCATTTTTTGTATTCATTGTAATTTCAAGTGCCGTTATCCCGGCGGAAACAGCAACTTCAGTTACTAAATCTATCTCTTCGCTCTTTACGCCCCTAAGAATGCCCATGATAGGCAAAGTGTCGAATTTTTCTTTCATTTAAGGACCCTTTTAACAATCGATTAAACATTATGCGTTCAAAAAACTGCATTAAATGTGTACACCTTTTTGGGTATACTGCAAAGCCGTTGATTATCTCACCGACTGCCTATAAACTCGCAATCCATGCGTGTAATACTTTTTACAATTTTACTATTGTTATCAGCCGGATGTCGGCGTTCTGACGAGCCGTCGTCGAGTAGGGCTGACGGCCAAAAATTTCTTCGTTGCGCTGAGCCTAATGATGACGGCGTAAATGAGTCTTTTAACATTCCGCCGCTTGTACTGGAACGACGAGGTTACAATCTTAATATTAACGGCATTAAGAGTGCAATGGTTACAGTGGGCCTCCTAGCCGGGATTGCCGAAGCATCAGCTGCCAATCTTGCCAATTTAGATTTTTTTATTTCAGGTTTTAAAGAGGCGGGAGCGCAAATAATAGCAGTTGCGGGAGGTATCGGTTCTACAGAAGAAGATATGGATAAGATCATTCAACGTTTAACAACAGCTCCTGTACCCATTTTATTGGTACCCGGAGCAGAAGAAAACTTTGATGTTTTTAGAAAGCTTGTAGAAAAGCATCGTCAAACAGCTCCTCAGTTAATTGACATGACCAGGGTCAGGCAAGTTCAAGCCGGAAAAATCAATTTGGTAAGTTTGCCGGGATATCACAAACCGTTTTACCTGACAGCCAAGAACAGAGGATGCGCCTATCAAAAAGAAGATGTGGAATTGACCGGCAAGCTTTTTGTCGACAAAGGACTGAATGTAATTTTATCTCCCTCGCCGCCTAAGGGAGAAGGCGTAAACGCGACCGACCGAGCGAGAGGTCAGGTAAACATCGGAGACTCGGATCTGACAAAGATGTTAAAAGAACGAAAAGTAAGGTTCGGCATGTTCGGTCATGTATATGAAGCAGGAGGAAATGCTGTAACCTGCGACGGCATTGCTGCAGCGCCGTCAGGCATATGGAACGAGTGTCTGTGGATTCAAGCAGGTGCCGCCGATGCATTGCCGATGTTTTTAAGCGGAGAAGGAAGAGCAGCCGGAATGGCTCAAATTGTATCTTTTTCTGCTGACAGAGCCCGTTATCAGACATTGAATGCACTACAAAAATAGTTCTCTCAAATCACTGCTGATGTTCAGTTCCTTTGGTATTAAGTTCTTTTTACCAAAGCAATAGTTTCTGCTGCATTTTTAAGCGGCAATGCCTCTTGTAGATTGGTTATGTCGCTGAAGGCATTGGCAATATCCTCGGGTGTTATTGGGTTGTCTGTATCAAAGGTAATTCCCTTCGAACATACAACTGCCGCTCTTGCGTACCAGCCTCCTTTGGCGCAGATGATGACGCCTGTTTCTTTGTTCTGTTCTGATGCCAGATATAACACCGGGGGAACATTGAAGGTCGGGTCCATCATATCCTTTAGTTCATCCGGATAAACGTTTTGCGTCATGCGGGTTAGACCGAAGGGTGCAATTGCGTTGACTTTTATGTCGGCTTTTTCGTTTTCGAGCTTTAGGCTGTTCATTAAACCGATAATCCCCATTTTTGCTGCACCGTAGTTGGTTTGGCCGAAGGTTCCGAAGAGACCGGAAGCCGAGGATGTAAAAACAATTCGTCCGTAGTTGTTTGTTTTCATAGCGATCAATGCCGGTTTAGTAACTGCAAAGGCACTTTTAAGATGAACCGCGATCACATTATCCCACTCAGATTCGGTCATTTTTAGAAAAGAACGATCGCGTAAGATTCCCGCATTATTGATTAGAATATCAATGCGACCGAAAGCATCCATTGCTGCTTCAACAATACGTTCGCCGCCTTTTACTTCAGCAGCAGACTCAAAACATGCCTCAGCAGATCCTCCGGCTTGTTTGATTTCTTTTACCACAACTTCTGCAACAGAACTGTCATTCCCGCTTCCGTCCAGGGATGTTCCTGTATCGTTGACCAGTACGTTTGCTCCTCGCTCGGCAAATGCTTTGGCATACAGTTTGCCTAAGCCTCTGCCGGCACCGGTAATGATTGCAGTGCGACCGCTAAAACTAATTTTTGTTTTCATTGCTAACTCTCCAATCCCGAAAACAGAAAACGCGTAAGGATTCCTTGGCGTAATACAGGTTCGTAACCGACGATAACGAGATGCTCCCTTGCACGCGAAACAGCGACATTGATCAAATTAACTCGATCGTTTAAAAAAACCATATTGTTTTCATCAGTAATTACTGTTGAGAATATAACGACAGATCGTTCTCCTCCCTGAAATCTGTGAACAGTACCTATTGCAGTTCCGCATTGTTCTTTCGACAACCGTCCTTCGCTGTCGATTGTTTCATATATATCAGCGTTAAGATCCAACGGAATCTGCCTTTGCGCTAAAGCTCTTTTGAGATGCATAAGCTGGGCTCTGTAAGGAGTAATAACTGCAATTTCGTCGGGACCGATTCCAAACGATACCAACTCGCTTACCAAATCGCATACTGCGTTTACTTCGTTTGCATTAAAGCGGCTTCCGCCTTCTCGCTGCTGTTCGCCGTTTACATGTAAAAACAGGACGGGGTCACAGAGACAAGGGGCTTCACTGACCCTCGAACGTCGGGGAGTATGAGTTGTCAGGCCGTAGTTGCATAATCGATTTGATATTTCTATTATTTCTTTTTGGCATCTAAAATGATCGGTCAGTCGATACACTTCTTGGCATGCAGCTTCGGCCAAGCGCTGCACAGAAGCAAACGACTTATCAAATACTCTAATATCAGGGTCAACAGAGTTTATCGACACTGACTTAGGAACTACCGCTTTAAGCAGACCTTTTTCTTCCGCTTCGCTTAATGTAAATACAGGCTCCAGCTGATGAACATCTCCCATAATCAAAGCTTTGCGACAGCGCATTAGAGCACTGACAGCGTGAGCAGGATGACACTGACCGGCTTCATCTATGATTACTTCGTCAATTCCTAAAGGTTCATCGTCAAATATATTGCCCAAGGACAAGAGAGTACATCCCCACAGAGGAAAAAGTTCTTTTATTTTTTTAAAATACTCAGATTTCAGTCTTCTAAGCGAAGCTGTAGTTTCGAGTTGTTTGAGAGCTGCTCTCAAAGCTTCCAAGTAAAACTGAGAGTTGAGTGCTATATACGCTGATCTTACCTTTAAAGCCGAGGCAAACAATTCATGCCTTAAAACGTCGGCTTCGCTTTCGTCGATTTGAATTTCAGGCGGAATAACAAGAGATGCCAGTCGGCTTTTTATCTGTGCGATTGAATCGTTAAGTTGAGCGTCGTTTCTAAACGACTCAATTTCGTCCAATAGCAGGTGAATTGTGTCGCGAGCGTCCTCGGCACCGTCTTCATACACCGCAAAGATATCGTCTATATCAGCAACACTCATATCTATATCGTTGAGGTCAGGCGGTTCAAATATTTTTTGTTCAATATTCAATAAAAGTAATTGCTCTTGGGTTTTCTTAAGAATATCCGAAATTGAGCGTTCATAATATCCCAACAAACGAGATAATCGCTCTTTAGAAGGTTTCTTTTCGCATTTTCTGCTTAATGTACGAAATCGATTATCAAGACTCTTCAGCATGCGAAACAAATCGTTGATCTGTTGTAGATTCATATTAGAACCTACATGCATGCCTTCGGCCTTTTCTATTTTCTTGTTTAACTCTGTTTCTAAAAGCTGTTTTTCAGCGATTGCCATTGTGCGCGCTTGTGCCTGTCCAAATATATCCGACAGTTTTTCGTAACAACTTTTAAAATGAGACAACTCTGACTTGAGGTTTATTTCAGCGACATTTTTGTTTTGTTCGAGAAGCAAGATTTTTTTTATAGTTAGCCCAATTTCATCGGCTGTTACAGTTTCACATACTTTACGATTTCCGACCCTTAATCCCAGCGATATATCTTCTGAATGATTTGTTGCCAAACGCTCAATGACATTGTCGACAGCTCTATTGTTGGAGCTGCATACTGTAATAATTGTAGAGGGCATTGACCCGCTTTTTGCAAGATTAGCTATGTTGCTGACAAGTCGATGTGCCAGAAGATGTAGAATGACAGAGGTCTTTCCCGTACCCGGAGGACCTTCCACTGCGATTAATTTTGAACCCAAAAAAAATGCTGCTGCACGTTTTTGCGACATGGAAGCAGAAAGACCGTCGAATAAACCGCAAAGAGGAGTATCTGTCGAGGTAAGCGGAGTTTTGTCCAAATAGGATTTTAAAATTTCATGACTCACTCCGCTTACACCCATTCCAGTCAAGGATTCCAGGTCTTTTTGCAACCTAAAAGTAGCACGGGTTTTACGTGAATCCAAAACCAACCCCACACTGTAGCAAGCGGCTTTAGGAGCACACGTAGACAATCGTTTTGTCATTGCCTCTACAGCTTGACTTAATAGAAAGCCGTTTTTTAAAGGTTTTGAAAACAGAGCCAAGACTTCACGCAAAAAATCTTCCGGAGATGCATATGCCAAACCCATGTGCTGCCAAGCAGAAAACATTGTTTGCAGTTCTTCCGGGGTCACTCCTAACTCGTTTTCCATTAATTTGGGGTCCACAAAAATGGGAGATTTTTCTTCGGTTAAAATGCGCTCAACTCTAACAAAAGTAGGAGGCAAAGGATAAATACCTTTTTTTCTATTCAATGCAGAAGGTACCTCAAACGTTTTTTGATCATCAGAAAAAAAAGAGAGTTTAACTTCAAATCTAATAAGTCCCGCCAACTCTCCTCCTGCCAAATGAACGACGGGGCATATTACCATCATCTCGGGCCCTTCGGCTCCCTTGTCAAAGGCGCGATATTGACGACCCAACCATCCCTCAAAAAACTCAGCGACTTCGCCTTCAACAGGATAGTCGACAAACTTACCGTCTTTCTCTAACAAAACGGCAGCGTCGTCTAAAGGAATTTTAAAATAGTCGCGCTCAGAAACAGGGGACTTAGTTCTGATCTGCTCTCTTGTCAGTCCCCTTGAGCGTATGGCTTTGGGACGAGCAGCAAGAGCCTCTTCGTATCTAATGGTGAGCAACCAGTATTTTAAAAT
>CAYWLQ010000190.1:0-9369 GCA_964458775.1 uncultured Myxococcales bacterium
GATAACCGAACAGTAATAGACAACATTGCGTTCGGTCTTGAATGCCGAGGGGTAAACAAAAAAGAGCGCTACGAAGCAGCCTCATATTGGATAGAACGTATGGGGCTTAACGTAAAAAATGATGCTGACAAGTATCCTCATGAACTGTCAGGCGGTATGCGACAAAGGGTTGCCATTGCTCGAACTTTAATTCTCAAACCGCGCATTTTGTTAATGGATGAGCCGTTCGGTGCACTTGACCCCACGACAAGACTAAATATGCAGGATCTATTGGTAACCCTTTGGCGCGAAATCGAAGCTACTGTATTTTTTGTCACGCACTCAATTACCGAAGCGGTTTACCTGGGAGATAGAGTCTTTGTGTTTTCCAATTCACCCGGCACTATTATTAAACAGATGCAGGTTCCAAAACCGGACAGACCGGCTAAAGAAATGCAGCGAGAAAAAGAATTTCAAGAAACGGTCTTCCAACTTCGGGATATGGTGGAAACCTTAGAAGAAGGTAAAGAGTAAGCTTCTATGGAAACAGGTTTTGTACAATATGTAAAAAGAGCGTTTTTCTTTCACTGGAATCTATTAGCCTTGGGAGCAGCCGCTTCTTTCGGCATTATCTCAGGGTATCCCGACGTTGTCCTCCCGATTGCAGCTGCCGTTGAACTTTTGTATTTGGCAAAACTCTCAACTAATGAAAAATTTCAAGCAGCAATTGATGCGGAAACTCACAAGAAGCTGAGCGCCAAAAAAAACCAAGATGCAGAAATAAAGACCAAGCTGCTTCTAGATTCGCTTTCACCCAAAGACAAACGAACCTTTAATCAACTAAAATCTCAAATTGCAAACCTATCGAAAATCGCCGAAAGTTTCGGTCCTTCTTCAGCTGTAAGTCGCACAAGCGGTATGAACCGTCTGCTTTGGATTTATCTTAAGCTGCTCTACTCAAAAAACGCCGTTGAAAAATTTTTTATGACCACCGACCTTTCCGCAATAGATCAGGATTTTTCTCAAGCAAAAAGCAGACTGGCAACTTTGGGTCCTGTTGAAAATGACTCACCGACTGATTCCAAAAGAAGAGCTTCGCTGGAGGATCGCCTTAAAACCTGTGAGCTTAGACTTGAAAACTATCAACGGGCAAAAGATAATTATGAGTTCATCCAAGATGAACTGGCTCGCTTGTCAGCAAAAATAGCCGCGCTGGCCGAAATGGCGGTGGCCAGACAGGATCCCAATTTTATCTCCGAAGAAGTAGACATCGTTTCAAAATCCGTGGAAGCAGGAGAAAAGGCCATGAGCGAAATCGACTTTTTGACCGGATGGTCCTGTACGGACGAAAACACACCTGATCTTATCTCTGAAGCAGAACTAAATGTCGGAGAGGAACGTTAGAAATCGTTAGAATGAAATGTTCGTATTCTTATATAAGACGGTTAACTATGGAGTTGCCTCTGCAGCAATTACGGTATTTCACGTAGGGGCACCTATTTCACGTAGGGGCACCTTCCTGTGACTGCCGCGTTTTTTACGTGAACGCAGTTACTTCTCACAAATCTTATCTCGACAACAACATTATTTAAAAAAATATCGAATAGCGGACTAGTTTCTGGTACTCTAAAAGTACAACAATAAAAGCGGTGTTGTATTTTACCGTTTGTACAAATTTTTTGAGATAATAATCTTTAAAGGAGGCTTATGATGCAAGGTTTTTGTATTTTAAGAATTTCAGTTTTATTTTCAATCATAATAATTTTTGGATGCGTAACAAGCAACGATCAGTTTGGTGATACAGATTCCGATAGTACTAACGGGACAGCTGATACCGACACTGATACCGACACTGATACCGACACTGACACTGACACTGATACCGACACTGACACTGATACTGATACTGACACTGACACTGATACTGATACCGACACTGACACTGACACTGATACCGACACTGATACTGATACAGACACTGATACCGACACTGACACTGATACCGACACTGACACAGACACTGACACTGACACAGACACTGACACAGACACTGACACTGACACAGACACTGACACTGATACCGACACTGACACTGATACAGACACTGATACAGATACAGACACTGATACAGATACAGACACTGATACTGATACTGAAACAGACAGCGATACAAATCCTTTGCTTCCTTTCTCTTGGTCAAAGGTCAATCTCGATATTTTCCATCAGCAATATGAATACATCGAATATGAAAGTATTTACGGCGTTTCTGAGTCTGAGATCTATGTTGCAGGCTATGGCGATTATTTAGACGAACATGAAAATAGGATATGGGACTCTATATTGTTGCGGTTTGACGGAGATTCATGGCAAGTCTTTCATGTTTTTGAAAACTCTAACGCGAACAGTGTTTGGGTTTCATCCGAAAACGATATATTCGTCGCACTGTACCATGACAAAAACAGCAATCCCGCAAGGACAGTGGTATGGCACTACAACGGAACTGATTGGAGCGAGGTTTTGAGCGGAGTTTCTCCCTTTTACTTATGGGGCTCTAATGCTGAAAATGTTTACGCAACTCATCATAAGACAATTAATCACTTTGACGGAACACAATGGAGTGAAATATGGAATGCAAGCGATGACTACACTTTGAATGAGCCATGGGGATTCGGCGCCTATACAACAGTAGAGGGAAGCAAAACAGGTAACAATGTTTTCTTTGGCGGTTACGAAGCTCACTTGGACGCAGATGAAATGCAACGTCCGTATTTTCAGCACCTTCAAAACAGAACAAATTGGACTCAATTGAGTTTGATATCAGAAACAGCGATTCGTGATATATGGATGATTTCAGACACCAAGGCTTATGCTGTCGGGTACGATGAATGGCATGAAGGACGAGCAGTTTTGCTTTTTGACGGAAATCAATGGTCTGAGGTAGCTAATGATAGGGATTTACAGTATCTAATACCGGAAGGGATTTGGGCCGATGACAGCGATGAAATCTTTGTCGTCAGTTCAAATAGATACGTAGACTCTGAGGCAATAATCGCATATTATGACGGCAGCAATTGGTCAAACATAGACATTCCCAAAGAAGAAGTTATGGGACTTAACGACATTTGGGGAACAGACAAGGAAAACTTGTACGCTGTAGGCGCCAATAACGTAATCCTAAAGTTCAATCCTTAATATTTTTGATGAAGTAATTATTTGTGCAATAAGAAGTCAACCATTACAAGCTCTTCGCCGTTAACAAGCACAGACAGCATATGTTTGCCGAAAGCAAGAGTTCTGGTTGTAACGGGTTTGAACACGTGTTTCTTTTTAATCGTGACGGTTTGCCCGTTTTCTATTGTCAGCGACTTGAGTTTAAATACTTTGCGACTGAGTTTATTGCTCGGCGTTGCAAAATAAATTGCATAGTCAACATTGAGCTTCTCTGAGGCTTTCCCCTTGAGCAGAAATTCAAAAGTTAAGGTATCTCCTATTGCAATATCTTTTTTATCAAGAGAAAAATCTTTAATCACTGCTTTGGTGCCGTCAGCATATCCAAGTATTTTAAGTGCCCCTTTATTCCCCTGTTTAATAAGATGGCGAAGAGCTCTTTTGGCAATCCAATCGGCATGTTCAAAACCTTCGCTTATCCACGCAGCCGCTAAGTTAATCGCAATATCAGGATGATCCTTTGCAATATCGCCCAAATGATTTGCCACTGAGGTTTGTACATATTTAGAACGGTCGTACCGAAGCGCTTTTAGTAGCTCAATATTGGGAGTCGGATCGGATACGGCATGGTCCAATTTTTCTCCCCAAGGCAATCTGGGTCTCGTGCCTTCACTGATCCAGCGTCTCACATGAGAACTGGGATGGGATAGTTTGGACTGCAAAAACAAGTAGGTTTCCTTGGGATATTTCTTAAGATAAGGTCTAACAGCAAACTCACAAGAACCCCGCTGGGTTATCTCAACCATAGCATTTAAAGAAAGCATCAAGTGATCCAAGCCGAAAACCTGCACCAGTTGACTGTGTATCCAAGTAATAAAAACAGTATCTCCCCAACCCGAAGCGGCTTCAAAAGCAGGAGGAAGTGTTGCAAGCACTATCTGTATTGCCTGTCGGTAGTCATCGGGAAGATAACTTCTCCAAACCTTGGCAACATGATCAACTCTAGCCTTTAGCTCCATTTTGTGAAGATTTTCTTGAGCATCTCTTATAAAAAGCTCGGCCTTAAAATCAGGTTGAACCTTATTGGTTGCATCAGCAATTTGTCGAAGCAAGTCTTCATTTATTTTATTCTTAAACGGTTCCATAAGAGGCAAATATCATAAAATTGGTTGTGTTGGGGGCAAATAGGAAAATAAGACACGTATTTTAGGTATTAAAGCTATTGAAGCAATAACTTTATTACTCAATTAAGATCTGTTGACTCATGACTTATTATTGTTGATGCTGACGAAAAGGATAAGCCTGATTTTTGCCGGCTGTTTGCTGTGAATTTGTTCGAAGAACTCAAACATGCTAATTTAACAATGGTGCTAACTTTGCACTATAAATAGGGAGTCAGTTGCTATGATAAACAAGAGTTATAATCCGTTTGAGACAGCACAGGCACAATTCGATTCGGCAGCTGAGATTTTGGGACTGGACCAAGCAACGAGGGATCTTCTTCGCGAGCCTTTGCGGGAGTTTCATTTTTCAATTCCTGTGCGTATGGATGACGGGTCATTTAAGGTTTTTAAGGGATTTCGAGTACAACATAACGATGCGCTCGGTCCGTGTAAGGGAGGGATTAGGTTTCATCCTCAGGAAACAGTGGATACTGTAAAAGCCCTTGCTATGTGGATGACATGGAAGTGTGCTGTGGTCGGTATCCCTCTTGGAGGAGGAAAAGGCGGTGTCATTTGTGATCCGCATTGTCTTAGTGAAAGAGAGCAGGAACAGTTATGTCGAGGATGGGTGCGTCAGATAGCCAAAAATATCGGACCTGTTAATGATGTTCCTGCGCCGGATGTAATGACCTCAGGACAACATATGTTGTGGATGCTGGATGAATTTGAAAAGATTCATGGAGGCAAATATCCGGGCTTTATAACCGGAAAACCAGTAGGATTAGGAGGCTCACAGGGTCGTACGGAAGCTACAGGATACGGTCTTGTTTTTACCCTGAGAGAAGCTCTTAAGGAAATGGACATTGACGTCGAAAATACAACAGCGAGTGTTCAGGGTTTCGGCAATGTTGCAAGGCATACTGTTGAGCTCTACTGTAGAATCGGCGGCAAGGTGATTTGTGTATCATGTTGGGACCAACAAGATCAAACGTCGTACAGCTTTCGTAGACTAAGCGGAGTTGATGTTGATGAATTGCTCACTGTTACCGACAAATTCGGAGGCATCGACAAGGACAAAGCAAAAGATATGGGTTACGAAGTACTTCCCGGCGATGCCTGGTTGGAGCAGGACGTTGACATTCTAATACCGGCGGCTCTTGAAAATCAGCTAAGAGAAGACAATGTCCAAAAAATTAGCAAGAGTGTAAAGATTATTGCCGAAGGAGCCAACGGTCCCACCACAACCGATGCTGATAGCATAATCAATAATCGCGGTATTTTTGTTATTCCTGATTTTCTGGCAAATGCCGGAGGTGTTACGTGCAGTTACTTTGAACAGGTTCAGTGCAACATGAATTATTTTTGGGAAAAAGACGAAGTTTTGGGAAAGCTGGACACAAAAATGACCTCCGCTTTTATTACAGTCAGTGAGCTTGCCAAAAAACATCAACTTTGCATGAGAGATGCTGCATATGTTATCGCGATAAGTAGGGTTGCAGAAGGATGCAAGGCTCGCGGTTGGGTATAGGTCTTGTTTGGATTTCATAAAAAATGTACTAAGCAATAACAGTCGATAGAGGAAGAATGAAAACCGAAAGCGACTTTTTTAAACTTACCGTTCGCAGTCTAAAGGAACGCATAAAAGAAATACACTGTTTATATCAGATAGAAGAACTTCTTAACGGTTCTTCTTTGGATACATATTCTCTAATAACAGAGGTTATTCGAATTCTCCCTGAAGGCTGGCAATATCCGTCAATATGTGAAGCCAGGATAATCTATGAAAACCAGTGTTTTCAATCATCTGATTTCGAAGAAACTCCTTGGATGCTGTCTGCAGATTTGGAAATTAGAAATTTGCGAGTCGGAATTGTGCAAATTGCGTATTCCGAAAATCCTTTTGATGATTACAGAGAGCTCTTTTTAGAAGAGGAAAGAACACTGATCAAACAGGTTGCTGTTCGTTTGGGCTATGCTCTGTTTTATTATAAGTATCGAGAGCTCTTTCGGGATTGGGATCAGCTTAAAACATGTGTTTCTGACGAAGAGTGTGACAGCAGTCGATTGATACTGGATATGTTGAGACATGCTGATCAGAGACTGTTTATTAGAATATCCAGAAAGATGATCAATCATTTATGTCGAGCCGGAAGTCAAAAAGCTAACGAAATAATGGCTAATCTTATCGATGTTGATGATGTGTCAGACGGTGACATTTATGAAGAGTCCAATTGGCCGAGGGAGAAAGTACCGCTCGATCAGATTTTAAATCTCAGCGATGAGGTTTTTAAACTTGCATCTGATATGTTGGGCGATGCGGAAACGCTAAAGATAATTCAGCGTTGGATAACAGAGGATCATGCCGGAGCGATAGTTAAAACCATTGATAATAAACAGTCATCTCTGTCAGATATAATTGACGCGATAATTGACTATACGGACAATCCTTCGGAAATATCTTCTCCGGCTATGATTAGGATTTTGGTTGAGTTGATACGTCGTTTCTTTTTTGAGCGGCTCGAATTTCTAAAGGTAGCAAAAACATATCTCAATGTGTTTGATTTTAGAGAGTTCGTAAAAAGAATTATTTACCCTCCGGGAAGTCTCGGAAAACTTGGGGGTAAAAGCGCCGGTATTTTCCTTTCGTCAAAAATATTGGAAAAGCATCTTAACAACGCAAACTTCAAATATGATATAAAGCTTCCTAAGACTTGGTGCATCACCTCTGATGCAATGACCGGTTTTCTAAATTATAACAA
Source organism: uncultured Myxococcales bacterium (assembly GCA_964458775.1). Classification (GTDB taxonomy): domain Bacteria; phylum Myxococcota_A; class Polyangia; order JAAYKL01; family JAAYKL01; genus CAYWLQ01. Next base: position 7,070 of record CAYWLQ010000190.1, read on the forward strand.
TCTGGAAGATATGGCTGAACAGAAATATAAGGATATTGACCAGGTTCGCTTGGAGTATCCTCAAATAGTTCATATATTTAAAAACTCATACTTTCAACCGGAAATAATAAACGGATTGTCAGTTGCGCTGGATGATTTTGGAGAGGTTCCTCTTATTGTAAGAAGTTCAAGCCTTTTGGAGGATAGTCTAGGAACAGCCTTTTCCGGAAAATACCGCAGTCTCTTTGTTGCCAACCGAGGATCCAAAAGAGAGCGTTTAGAAGAGCTGATGAATGCTATCGCCGAGATATACGCATCTGTTTTCAGTCCTGATCCTATTCAATATCGAGCCGAGCATGGTTTTACTGATTTTGTGGAGGAAATGGGTCTTCTAATACAAGAAGTGGTGGGTAACAGGGTAGGGAAGTACTTTTTTCCAAACTATGCGGGTGTTGCCTTTAGCAAAAATGAATTCCGATGGTCTCCTCGCATCAATAGAAACGACGGGTTAATACGCTTGGTACCGGGATTGGGCACCAGAGCTGTTGATCGAGTAAGTGATGATTATCCGATTCTTCTGGCACCGAAACAACCGTCTCTTAGGGTTAATATTACTCCGGAGGAAATAAGGCGTTATGCACCCAAATATATTGATGTAATCAATATGGAAACCAGAAAATTTGAAACTCTTGCCGTAAGTAAGCTTATTGCTGAATTCGGACGAGAATGGCCGGAAATACGAAAAATGATTTCTGTATACAAGGACAACTATATAAAACCCCCGGTGGGCCTGTTGGACTTTGAAAACGATGAAGCTGTTGTAACCTTTGAAGGCTTAGTTAAAGATACGCCCTTTGTAAAACAGGTTCATGCTATTCTTGAAGTTCTTGAAGAAAAAATGGGTGTGCCCGTGGACATAGAGTTCGCATCGGATGGAAAGAGCTTTTATCTGTTACAGTGCAGGCCGCAAAGCTTTTCAGAACAAGAAGCATCCTCGCCTATTCCGCAAGATATTCAGGAAAGCTCTATTGTTTTTACAGCAGATAGGTATGTGTCCAACGGCAAACTTCCGGAGATTACGCATATTGTTTATGTTGACCCACTCAAATACAATGAGCTTTCGGATATATCAGATATGAATGCCGTGGGACGTGCTATAGGAAAGCTCAACAAGCTGCTTCCAAAAAAACAATTTATTCTAATGGGGCCTGGGCGTTGGGGAAGTCGCGGCGATATTAAGCTCGGAGTAAGGGTTACCTATTCCGATTTCAGCAACACCGCTATGTTGGTGGAAATAGCTAGACAAAAAGGAAACTATACACCGGAGCTGTCTTTTGGAACGCACTTCTTCCAAGACCTTGTGGAAGCATCCATTAGATATCTTCCACTTTATCCCGATACTCCCGATGTTAAGTTTAACCATAGCTATTTAACCGAAACAGAAAATATTCTGTCAAAGCTTTTGCCTGAAATGGAATTTTTGTCCGATACGCTGCATGTAATAAATGTTCCCGAGTCAACAGAAGGCAGAATTCTAAGAGTCTTAATGAACGCCGATTTGGATCGAGCAATAGCATACCTATCAATACCGAATAGGTGTTAATAGCCGGGGAATGCTTGTGGATTGTTGTTAAACTATAGGAAACCGATAAATGATAGCGTGTCAAAAGTTTTACTATACAAAAAGAAACCTCTAGCGACAGGCATTCCAGTATTTATCGGGGGTTTCGGCTTTGATTCTGCATTGCGCAGATTTTTGAGACACACCTTCTCTTTTTGACTGATCAAAACAGGCTTTAACCGCCGCATCAAAAGCCGCTTTGTTGTCCGCTGCTTTTCTTTTGGCTTCTTCTAGAGCTTCTGCCAGTTTGCCCGGAAGCTCATTTATACCGGGATCATGTTGACCTGCGGTTATTTCTTTTTTCTTTTTGTATTCTTCGGTAAGGGCTGATTTTTCTTTTTCATTTGTCATCGAAGACAGTTTTGTCTGTAATTCGTCATCCCAGCCTTTGAGGTCCCGTTCTTTCCATTCCTTTAGACGTATTTCTTCACGGGCATATTGCTCGTTGACGTCCTTTGTAAGTTTTTCGAGAGAATCCATATTAACTTCTCTTCTCAGCTTGACAAGATTTTCGCACATAGCCGTAATTTCTTGATCTGTAGCCGGCGCAACGCACGATGATGCTGACAAGAGAATTAGAAAAGCTGACAGGACTTTCATGTTAAATTTTTGATATTTCATTTCCCCTCTCCTCTAATTTCGGTATGTTAATACCGAATATCAATTGTATCAGTTCTATTTTTATAATGTGACTTACTAT
>CAYWLQ010000191.1:0-9330 GCA_964458775.1 uncultured Myxococcales bacterium
AATGCGAGTTACATCAAACGGATTTGCTCATATGGCCGAACGAATTACCGAAATCGCCAAACAAACCGGAAAGGGACCCTGTTATATGCTCGAAGGAGGATATAATCTTGAATTTCTTTCAGAAAGTGTATTGAAAGTAATTGAGGCTACTAACGGTGACATCAAACCTCAACCAATATCAGGTATTGCCTCTACACAATGCATGACAATAATTGATGATGTTCTCAAAGCTCTAGGATAACGCTCATTGCAAAGCACTTTTAAAGAGTGAGAACAGCGCAATAGGAACAGTACAGGAGGAACGGTTCCAAAGAGGAACGGTGCCAAAGACACTGAAAAGAGACACTGAAAAGAGACACCAAAAAATAATCTATTTCTTAATGCCACAAATTTGTTCTTATTTAATTTTAGTGAGAAAATACAATACAAGTGAGGTGACCCATGAGTTCAGTCAGACTTCTAAGAGATTATGAAAATCCAGATCTATCACTCGAAATTCGCCTGCCGTCACTTGCCAGAAGATTTAGCTGTTTGTCAGAAGCGCCAGGTTTAGACCCTTTTGAGCCACAAGTTTTCCATAAATGGGCATATGAGCAGCCTCCACACTCACCTTCCAAACATGCCGCCTTGATGGTGTTAAATTTGTTGAGTCCCGGAAAATGGGAACCCTTTGACGCGCTTACTGCTGTAAAGTTATTTTCTCCCCATGATCGTGATGTACTTGCAAATTGGGTGAGGTCTTGGAGGTAAACTCCAAACACATTAGCAAAAAACAAGGCGGACAGTTTGATGGCTTAAAGGTAGCTTGAGTAAATGCTTATTTGACCTGATTATCGATAAAATCAACCAGTGCTTGGTTTCCTACTGCGAATTGGGCGTCAGATGGGAAATTGCGTAGATACCATGTTAATTTCCAACTCAACGCTGATCCCGCAGTAATATATTCGTAGGCTCCCATTTGCTCCACTTCTTCATAGTTGCCGCCGCTTACGTACAACTGAATTTCTCCTTGTCCCGGCGGCTTAGCTGATGCCGGCTGGTCCTCGAAAGCTTTTATAAATACAAGACTTGAAGTTGCGTGAGCTAACCATCCGCGAGAACCGTCAGCACAGTATTTATGGTTTCCTGAGGGCAAATTACTTGTATGATCGAACCAGGTTACACCTATTGAATTGGTAGTAGGCATAACAGTCATGTCAACTGCATTAACCTCAGTTCCGGTCGGAAAGAAGGTAATTCCTCCGGGCAACACACGAGAAATCTCCCAAGGAGAATGGCGAATCGAATTTGAACCGGTATTTTCAATTAAATACTCTTGATTAATAGCAAATCTTTCTAAATCAGGTGAGAATTTCTTAATTACTCTATAAGTAGAGCCGGATACCGAAGCTATACCTGTTGTTAGAGTTATAGTGCTTGTAGAGTCATCTACAGAAGCTGTTACTGCATTGTCATTGAGAGCTGCCGGAGGAGGCCATCTCCAATCCGATTGCGGAGCCACCCAAAAGATAGAGCCGTTCATTTCTTTATTGGCTGCTAAAATATTGCTGCCGTTTAACGACATTTTAGTAATAAGACCGCCCTGTCGAGTAGTGCACTCAAATAGAAGAGTATCAACGCCGTTTGTTATTTCTAAAACATAATTTCCGCTTCTCTCAATCGGCTCAACCAACCAAGCAGCAGGACCAATTTCCGTTTCAGTGTCAGTATCTGAATCGCTGTCGGTATCAGCATCGCTATCGGTGTCAGTATCAGTATCGGTATCAGTATCAGTATCGGTATCAGTATCAGTATCTGCATCAGTGTCGACATCGGTATCAGTATCAGTGTCAGCATCAGTATCAGCGTCGGTATCAGTATCAGTGTCGGCATCAGTATCAGCGTCGGTATCAGTATCAGTGTCAGCATCGTTATCAGCATCAGTATCAGTATCAGTATCAGCGTCGGCATCGGCGTCGGCATCGGCATCGGCGTCAGCATCGGTATCGGTATCTGTATCAGCGTCAGCATCAGTGTCGGTATCAGCATCGGCGTCGGTATCAGCATCAGTATCAGCATCAGTATCGGCATCCGTGTCCGCATCACCGCCCTCCGAGCTACAAATCCATGTATCTGTCTTACAACTAAGTCCGACCTCACACCAACCGTCTGATTTGCATGGACAAGCGTCCATTCCTGGAGGACAATTGCTTTTTATTGGATCTTCACCGCAAGCAACAATAAAGAACGATGAAGTTGCCCAAAAGAAAGTAAATAAAGCGTAATTTCTTATAATGTTAAAAAAATGCATCATCCCTCCTGATAAAAAAGCTCCAACTATTTTTCTATGCAAAAGCTGTCTTTAGCAAGCCGGTAATAACTTGCTGTGAAAAAATTATACCTCAACTAAAGTGATTAAAGCTTCGAATGTTTTGCAGATCGGCCAAAATTCGTTGCGTTTTTGAGTCAAAAAAGCCTCAATTCTTGTTTTTCGGTCCATTGCAAGGTCAGTTTCTTTTGAGGTTCCTCTTCTATAAGCACCCATCAATATTAAATCTTCGTTTTCTTGGTAGGCACTTTCCATTTTTTTTAGAAAAGCTGCTGCCTCTGAAATTCTATCCGGAACTACATTGTCAGATACACGAGATATCGAACGCAACAAATCAACAGCCGGCCATTTGCCGGCCTGTGCGCGTTTCTCGGACAAAACAATATGTCCATCTAGAAGAGAGCGTGCTTCTTCTGCTACCGGATCAGAAAAGTCGTTATCCTCTGTCAAGACAGTGTAAACCGCTGTAATAGAACCTTTGTCATCGTTTCCGGCTCTTTCTAGTATTTCAGGTAAAAAAGAAAAGGCCGAAGAAGGATATCCGCTTCTTGCTGCAGGTTCACCCAAAGCAAAAGCAATTTCTCTTTTAGCCCTAACTGCTCTTGTGAGAGAATCTACCAACATTAAAACCTTGAGACCTTTTTCCCTAAAATGCTCTGCTATTGCAACTGCAGTATCAAGCGCACGTAATCTTGCAGCCGGAGGTTCATCCGCTGATGCAACAACAACGACAGCGCGTCTGAGGCCATCCATGCCCAGGCTGTTTTCAATAAATTCGGGTACTTCACGTCCACGTTCTCCCAAAAGACACAACACGCACACATCTGTCTCAGCTCTTTTGGCAAGCATTCCCAATAGTGTCGATTTTCCCGCTCCCGGACCGGCAAACAAACCTATTCTTTGACCTTGGCCGATTGCCAGACAAGAATCAATGACTTTTATTCCGGTTATCAGTTGTTCGCTTACCGGACGTCTGGCCAAAGGATGAGGGGGCGGACGGTAAAGAGGATACCAAACCGGTTTATCAAGCTTTATAAATCCATCTATCGGATTGCCTAAGGCATTGAGCACTCTGCCGAGAAGAGCTTCTCCGCAAAGAATTGATCCGCCGTTTGGGTCGGATATAACTGTATCACCAGGACCAATATCGACAGCTCTATATAGAGGAACCAATTTCACTTCTAAACCGTTATAAGCTGCTATCTCGGCGAGTATTTGAGAACCGTTAATCGAATTGACAAAAACCCGTTGCCCGAGTTTGGCACCCGGCATGACGGCACGGATAACATGTTCTTCTGCTCCGGTAACCGTTCCTTTTAGCAAAGGAATATTCGTTTGATTTATCGCTTCAACCAAACGAGTTTCAATCATTCAAAAACCCCGCTTTTACCATCTATGCGTAATTATTACTTCGTTCTTTTCATCATCAAAAGCAACTGTTCCGCCGTCTCTACAATTCCAACACGGAGCCCAATACAACTCATCTCTATGCCCTTCCCTGTAGCCTATAGCAAGGGCAGTAGGTTGCTCATACAACACCAAGCTGGAAGCGTGAGTATATTTTTCATTGTCTTCTACCTCGTGGAGAGCAACAATAAAGGAATGTTTGTTTGAGCGTCCGACCGCCACCCATAATTCCATGCCTTGACGAGGTATCCATCTTACCGGCTTCCAACGAAAATGAATTCCCTTTTCTGCCAGAGACTCGCGGTCATTTTCGCGTCTTGCCATTACTGTTCTAATATCTGCATCAGAGAACATATGCGGATTGTCGTGGACAGCTCCGAGTTCCGGAATGGAGCGAATAATTTCTGCAAACTTTTCGGGTTTGATGTTGTTATAAAGGCTGAAGGGAGGACGCGGAGGTTCAATGACATAAGGTATCGTGTTCATTTCACCCTTGCAGCAACGAAAGCCGATTGAGCTGTTTCCGGCTGTCGGAGTACGCCTCCATCTGGCCGCACATCGTCTGCCTCGCACACGAGACAACTCAAAACCGTCGTAATATCCCTTGACCGTACCTCTTTCCACCTGGTCCGCTTCAGGTCCCCACGACAAGGCTGTCCATTCTAAAATTCTACCCATAGCAAAAACACCAAATAAAGAAGCCGGCATAATCAAGTCATCTTCCGGATAGTCATTGTCACTGTAAATATTGCCGGATGGGTATCTCCGATCATCTCCGGACTTGCAGGCTGCTTCCCATTCCAATTCTGTGCACAATCTCTTCCCGTTCATGGCACAAAGTCGCTCAGCTTCATCTCTTGAAACATTTGTTAAAAACGTTTTTCCAGGATCATTTGGATAAGGCAATGCGTCTATTTCAAACGGTTTTATTTCTATAGGAACAAGGTCCATTTCGGCAAAGTTAACTCTGAGGATATCCTGTACAGGGCTGCCTGCCCGAAAAGTTCCTCCTTTGATTTCAACAGTTCGGTTTGGACCGGGAATAGAAGAAGTCGGTTTAGGTAAAACCGGTTCTTTGAAAATTATGCCTGGAGGGCGTGCAGAACCTTCAAAATGAAGATCCGGTCCGGCTCCTGCATCAGAGATGTTCTCTATGGCTGATTGCGAAGGGCTAGATTGCGAAGAGCTAACAACTTCAGATAAAGCTGAATCAGCAGTTATATCGGGCCTTTTACCATTATTATTTGAATTACAACCCCAATTTACCAAAAAAGAAGCAGAAATATACAATAAGGAACAAAAACGCATTTCTTACCTTTATCGGGGACGGAAGCAATCGGTCAAGGGTAGATATAAAAACATCTTATTGAATTATTTATTTGTCAATTATATGGTCCGCGTCTGTTTGTTTGATTGAAGTGAACAGACAATATGAAAATAAAAATTGACCATGATTGGACAATTTTCGCAGTTTCGGATACATGAAGCTCTGCGAGCTTAAGGAGACTCAGTACGCAATGCAGACACTAACCGACAAGATCAAAGAAGAAATCAGACAGCAAGTAATAGTTTATTTTGCAGAAGAATGCGGAAAAGAAACTGAAGAAATAAACGAAGATACTGATATCATTGAAGATCTAGACGGTGATTCCCTTATGTTGTTGTCCCTCCTTGAGGTCTTTAGAAAAAAATACGGTTTGACAATCGAACTGAAAACCCTGGGCAAGCATCTGATGAAAAAACCGGCTGATACAGTCGGACAAGTAATCGATTTATCAATTAAAATTGTGCAATACGGCGATGACCTCATCAACATGGACCTATAAAACAGTCGAAAATGTTGCAGGTTGCGGCATAGATCTGGAAACAGTAGACAGATTCAAAAACATAGTTGAAAATGTCAACTGTCCTATGCCGTTTGTTTTTACTAAACAAGAAATCGACCATTCTTCAAAATTAATTAACGCAGCCTTGGGTCTTTGTATTGGTTTTACCGTCAAAGAATCTGTGAAAAAAGCTCTCAAAACACCTTATAATTTTACCGATTGCGAAGTGTTCCCCCAAAATGATTTTTCTGCAAGCACAGACATATATGCAATGAATGTGGTGTTAAACAAATCTCTTATGCAAGAGTATTGTTTGTCTTCTATTTACGTGCACAGCTGCCCCAATCCTCTCAATAGGGGAGAGGTAATGACATCGGTGGTCTTGTTAAGGGAAAAATTGCCATGACCCAAGAGCGCATTATTGTTACCGGATACGGATTGTTGACTGCTCTTGGTTTGGATGTTCAATCATCTTGGGAAAATCTATTAAAAGGGGTCAATCCGGTAAGGCGTTTTACCTTGTTTGATCCGTCAGGATTATCAGCCTGTTTTGGAATGGAATTACCTGAGGGAACTGAGGATCTGTTCAAAAAAATAATCAATCCCAGAAGACGCCGACAAATGACACGCTCTATCATGATCGCAATTGCCGCAGCAAGAGCTGCAATTGAAAATGCAGGTCTGCAAATTCTAGATGCTGACCCAAAAAGAGTCGGGGTAGTATTTGGAGCAACCGGTACAGGCTATGCGCCGATGACAACAGAGTTAGATCCAAACCGAATTTTAAGAAACATGGCCTCTGCTTCGGCAGCTTGGATAGGAATGTTGGAAAAAGTAAAGGGACCTTCTTTTGTTGTAAGTACCGCTTGTGCTTCCGGCGTTTATGCTATTCATGCAGCCCATATGCTCATTTCTACAGGGCAATGCGATATTGTAATATGCGGCGCAGCTGACAGCGCTGTTAATCGTTTAGACGTGGAAGGTTTTCAGTCTCTTTTGGCTTTGGCCGAAGATGAAGATTATTCGAAAGCTTCACGTCCGTTTGACAAAACCAGAAACGGCTTTGTAATAGGGGAAGGCGGAGGAGCGCTTATACTCGAAAAAGAGAGTTTGGCGCTAAAGAGAAACGCTTCACTGAAGGCAATATGTCATCTTCCGGGGCTCACCAGTGACGCATACAATATTATTTCGCCGTCTCCCGAGGGAGAAAGCATTGCCGAATGTATGAAGCAGGCGTTATCAAATGCAGGTGTAAGTTCGGCGGATTTGGGCTATATCAATGCTCACGGAACCTCAACTCTTCTAAATGATCGAATTGAATCTACTGCTGTAATGCAAGTGTTTGGAGATTCAGCCGACCGTATCGCAATTTCTTCTACAAAGGGACAAACCGGGCACTGTCTTTCCGGAGCGGCTGCTGTTGAAGCGATACTAACTATAAAAGCACTTGAACAAGGTATTTTGCCTCCCACCGCCAATCTTCAAGAAACAGACCCGGATTTAAATCTCAATTACATAAAGGTTGCACCGATAAAACAAAACATTGTTCACGCAATGTCCAACTCCTTTGCTTTCGGCGGGCATAACGGTTCTGTGGTTTTTTCTAAAATATAAAAGGGCAAATTTACTTTGACAAACAACGTCTACATAGCCGGCAGCGGCGCTTATCTTCCCGGAGCCCCCATTCCTTTTAAGGATATTGACGAGGTTTTGGGAACCCTCGACCGTGCGCCGGAAAAAATAAGACGATGGATTGACAACACATCATCTGTAATGGCCGAGTTACTGGATATTAAATATCTCCATTACGCCATCGACCCTAAAACCGGAGATTTTACAGACGATAACATTACGATGTCTGTAAAAGCAGCAACATCGGCCCTTGAACAAGCGGGTATGAAACCCGGCGATATTGACTTGATATGTTACGGCTCTGCTCACCAAGATCAAATGCCCACAGCATCGGTACAGATTCAAGAAAAGCTGGGCATCGGTCGCTGTGCAGAGTTTTCCATACATGCAAACTGCACTTCGGCGTACAAGGCTATGCATCTTGGTCATTATCTTATAAAGAGCGGTCTTCATAAAAATGCCTTGATAATTTCTTCGAATGTTTCTTCTTCGGAGCTTAGAGCCGATTACTACAACCAAGAACTGGTAAGCAAAGAGTCCCTTTTTCTAAGATGGTTCTTATGCGACGGTGCCGGTGCTGTGGTGTTGTCATCAGATAAAAATAAATCTGCCGGATTTGAAGTTGAACATACCTTTACCGAATCTGTCGGATTGGGAAGAGTTCCCCACATGTTTAATCTTAGGCCGGCGCTATGGATAAACCCCAAAACAGAATACGAAAAAGGGCTTCATCATTTGCGTCAGTGTTTTCGAAACTCTCTGTCAACAGAAGTATTTCAAGAAGCTGACGGTTCTGTTTTTAAAAACGGCTTTAAACGAATGATTGCTTCTGCTCCCGAGAATATTTCAACAGATTCAATTGCAATCTTTCAAATTAATTTACCGGCAAAGCACATTTGCGAGTCTGTTAAAGACGAACTGAAAGCCCTGGGCATCTCAGATACAGCCTTTTATTCTAAGCTGGATGAGTTGGGCTACAGCGGTCCCCCTATGGTTTTTATTTGTTTGGATAAAATTCTAAAACAAGAAGATATACCGAAAGGTCAAAGAGCGGTCAGTTTTGTCACAGAGGTAAGCAAGTTCATGCAAGCGGGTTATGTCTTAAAGCGTCATGCATAGTCTGTTCGAAAAACGCTCTGCTCTAATTTTTCCCGGTGTAGGAGTAAGGCTTTCGGGTGCAGAAATAGAGTTTTTTAAGACGCACCGAGCATCGATGAATTCTCTTTTTAATGAAGCATCTTCTTACTGCAAAGAGAATTTGGAGGCTCTTTTATTTGAAAACAAAATAGATGAGCTTCCTGATGAAAAAAAGCAGTTTTTTACCTTTGCCTTTTCGTGCGGAGCAGCCGATGCAGCTAAAAAGGTTATTAAGCCGACTGCGGCGGCGGGTTACAGCTTTGGTATATATGCTGCATTGTACTCGGCCGGAGTATGCTCGTTTTCTGACGGTCTTTTTTTGGTCGATAAAGCCGCAACAATAATGAAAGAAGCATCTGAGAATACCAATTCCGGAATGGGAATAGTAGTCGGTTTAACCCGCGAAGATATTGACTTTGTGATGGCAGATTTATCCCTAAGCACAGTGCTGGTTACAAATGTTAATCATGCCCATTGTCATGTTGTTTCGGGTTTATCCCAAGAAATCAATTTATTTCTGACAGAGACCGCAGCCCGCGGTGCTTTTAAATCCGAGCGACTGGAAGTAGAAATTCCGTATCACCACAGAGAATTTCTGTGCAGCGTTCCAAAATTTTTTTCTTCTTATATTGACGGTATGGTTTTTAAAAAAGCTGAGGTTCCGATTGCGTCAACCATTGACGGTTGTCTTTTAACATCACCTGCAGATTTAAGACGCTTTGTTGCTATGCATCCCGCCGTTCCGATAAGTTGGATGAAAGCGCTGGAGGCTCTGCATAAGCTTAACATACGCGCTTTGTTTGAATGCGGCCCCGGAATCTCGCTTTCTCAAAACGGACGTTTTACACCTTTTGAAACAACCTATATAAATGTTAAAAAGGCCTCAGCATGGACTTTGCAATAAAATCGGCCGCTGTATTGGGTTCGGGAAAGACAGCTAGAGATCTGGGTTTTTTTTTGTGGGAGTGCGGATGTAAAGTAACTTTTGTTACTGTTACCGAACGTATTGCCGAGCTTGAC
>CAYWLQ010000192.1:0-9305 GCA_964458775.1 uncultured Myxococcales bacterium
CATTCAAAACCTCCAACTTTATGAAAACACAAGCACACAAAATTATTTCGCATGCCCTGTTCAAAGTTTTGACGAACCACTATCGGTTTTGTTTATTGTAGAGTCAATTCCTTTAGTGTCAGATATTCGTTTTGAGTTACAAAAAATGATCATCTTTTGCCGAATACACTCCAATTATTGATAAAATCACTACATTTTCGATAATGTTGCCCAATTAGGTGTTTTTATTTTTTCCATGATTGACAGGTTGCTTTTCATTATTTCATCCTGTTATGTGTCTTTTTGTTTTATATTGAAAAGCTTTGAAAGGTTTTAAGGGTTATTATGTTATCCTCGCTTCGTGTTCGTGATTTGGTTTTGATCGATGAATTGGATTTAACTCTTTCTTCTAAGTTTAATGTGCTGACCGGTGAAACAGGAGCAGGCAAGTCTTTAGCGGCAACTGCGGTAGATTTGCTTTTGGGGCGGCGCGGCAGTCAAGAATTGGTAAGACGAGGCTGCGAAGAAGCTGAGGTTGAGGGTCTTTTTGATATCTCAGATGAACCGGAAGTAAAAGCAAAACTTGCAGAGGCAGGACTCCCTACTGACGATGAATTATTAATTAGACGTGTTATTCCTGCAAAGGGAAAACACAAATGTTTTGTAAACGGACGTTTGTCTTCTCTTGGAGTTCTAGCTTATCTTGCAGAAGGTCTTGCTAAAATTACAAGCCAACACGAACAGCATTCTTTGTCAGACCCGACAAGTCGACTTTCCATGCTGGACGGCTTCGGCAATCTTGCAGAAGATGTTGAAGAAATGGGTCGTCTGTTTGATTTGCTTGAAGAATCCCAAAAAAAACTAGATGAACTCAACTCTCGCGAAAGGGATCGACTCTCGCGACTCGATTACCTCCAGTTTCAATTAGAAGAAATTACTCGAATTAGCCCGCAACTTAATGAAACGGCTGATATAGAAACTGAACTTTCTAAACTTAAATCACTTGATTTTCTAAAAACTGCTGTCAGCCGTTCTCGTGAGGTATTGTACGATGGTGATGACGCAATTTTTGAAAAGCTCAGCGCTATAGCTACTGTTCTGGAAGATGCTTCTAAACGCGATCAATCCTTACAACAAAGTGCCGAATCCTTGGTTGATGCTGCCGCTTCAATTGAGGATACATCGCGATTCTTGTCAAAATACGAAAGAGGCTTGGAATCAGATCCTGATCGTCTTGCGGAATTGGAAGAAAGAAGAGAGGCACTAAACAGCTTATGTAGAAAACACGGCACTGACCTTAACGGAATACTAAAATTAAAAGAAGAATTTTCTAAAGAGATTGAAGAGCTGATGGGTTTTGAAGAATCTCGAAATGAAGCCGAAAAACAAGCAGAAGAATGTCTGAAACAGTCAACATTTTTTGCGGAAAAACTCAGCAAAGCCAGAAAAAAGGCTGCAACATCGTTGTCAAAGGCTGTTGTAAAAGAACTCGGCGATCTCTTGTTTGCAAAAGCCGGCTTTGAGGCTATTGTGGATTCAAACAGAGCGCTTCAAAGAACAGGTCTGGATGCAGTTGAATTCATGGTGGCTTTAAATCCCGGAGAAGGTGCACATCCTTTGCAAAAAACCGCTTCAGGAGGTGAGTTGTCACGTCTTATGCTGGCGATCAAGCGAGCACTCGCTGGAGTCGGACCTGTGGGAACTTACATTTTTGATGAGGTGGATTCCGGTATAGGCGGTCCTACAGCTTCTGCAGTCGGAAGAAAATTAAAAGAAGTCTCTAATAGTCATCAAGTAATTTGCATTACCCATCTTCCTCAAATTGCCGGCATGGCCGATGCTCATTTTTTTGTATCAAAAAAAGAAGAAGCAGGACGAACAGCGACCGTTATAAGAAAACTAATCGGAGCTGACCGAGTTGAAGAGCTGGCACGTATGTTAGCCGGAGATAAGGTAACGGATAAGACAAGAGCTGCTGCCAAGGAGTTAATATTCAAACCATGATGATGCATTGGAAAGTAAGAAGAGAGTTTCTTTCTAGAGTAGAGATATTTTCTGCGTTAAACAATAGAGATCTCAAGGCCCTCGCAAAGTCATGCGGCGAAGCTTCCTACATGGATGGCGAAACACTGTGTCGTCAAGGAGAGAGAGGTATTGCCGCCTTTCTAATTACCTCCGGGCGAGTCAGAGTTGAAAACGAGGACGACGAAGGAAGAATCACACCGGTGGCAGAGATAGGACAGGGGGATTTTGTCGGGGAACTTTCGGTTATTGATGGTGCCGAGAGAGTTGCAACGCTTAGAGCAATAGGAAATGTTGAGGCACTAGTACTCACGCAATGGAGCATGGCTGCGCTTCTTAAGACAAGACCGTCAATTGCCGCAGCTATGCTGCCTGTAATAGTAAAACGTTTTCGAGATACAGCTAATGAGCTAAGAAAGGGAAATCGTCAGTCGACTATAGGAAAAGAGACGACTTATCATTAATATTACAAGGAATTTTCAAGAGGGTTACGCTCTAATTGTTCAGCAAGCTTAGTTTGGATCAATTCAAGGTCCTTTGATTTCAGCGGTTTTCCGGAATCTAATGTCTTTTCTATTTTTGCAACCTCTAAAGGTCCAAGGCTAATATTCGGTTTAGCAATATTAAAAAAACCTCTTGAAATATCCGTTCTCAGCGATTGCCCCATTTCTGCAATAGGCTTCTTACGTGCTTTTGCAGCTGCATCCTCAAGTTCTTCAAGCTTTGACGGAATTGCAACAACAGAGACAGTAAGTGAACGTGTTATTTCTACTAGTTTTTGTCTATCCGATATCAGCTTAGCCTTCTCATTTTCAGCAGCTTGACGCTCAACTTCATTTTTAAGAAGACCCTCCTCGACCAATCGTCCTGATTCGGCCGCCATGCGCAACGCTTCCTCTGAACGTTTTTGTTCGGCCTTGTATGCTTCTTCGCGTTGTTTTTCGGTATAAACTCCGGCACCTCCCGCCCCAATAATCACAAAAACCAAAAACCATTTAAAGCCGACTTTGTTTGTCATATCCGCCAATGTTCCTATCAATCCGGCCAAGGTACCGACAGCAACTATTGAAATTCCGACAAGCATCGTATCTGACATAATCATATTAATGCCTCCATGGTAAACGCCAGTTTCTGTAAGCCTATACTACCGAACCGATATATTCAATTTTTTCCAAAACAATTGCTGAATATCAACAGCAAAACCTAATTTCTCAAAAAAAGTTAGTAAAAAAACAACAGGAAAGGAGATGCTATTTTTTACCTTGGTCTTGAGAATTTAATTGTTTGCATAGTAACTGTAGGAAGATTTTCTGAAACCACCTTATCGTTCAAAAGCGGAGTATCGGGCTTTGGGCATTAACTTTACGGCAAAGAGTGGCGTTTTAGTACAGGCCAGGCTATTGATGCATTGCCGGCTTCATGACCGCCGCCTTGTTTTGTACAAAGCGTTACCTCAACACCTGCGCTGCATTGTGCACTCGAATAAGTTTGACATCCGTTACCGGCGTCAGATGCGGAGCCTGTGCATCCGTTGAGTTGAGCCCACTTAGAAAAAGTCGCTGTTGCACCCAAAAAGGTAATGGGATGATCTGGTACAACACCTGAATATCCTCCGGCGTAGGGGACAACATTGTCACTTGTTCCTCTAAATGAGATTACAGTTATAGGTCTGGAAGGTGTACAACCCGGGATATTTTCTTCTACAAGGTCGAACGCTGCCGGTGCTACAGCTGCAAATATATCAGCAGCTTCGCATGCAAGATGATGAGACATTCCGCCTCCCATAGAGAATCCTACAGCATATACTTTAGATAAATCAATACATGTACGAGACGAAACGTCTTGTACAATTGCTCTTGCAAATCCAATATCATCCGCATTATCAACGCAGCACGGGCCGATATTCCATGCTCCTCCCATTGGACCTGACAATCCTGACGGGAAAGCCATTATAACGCCTTCTGAATCTGTAACTGCCGGATACGGAGAACCCGAACGTTCCTGAGATCCAGAGCCTCCCAATGGATGAAAATCAATAATAAGAGGGACAGGAGAGTCACCTTTGTATGCATTTGGGATATGCAAAATATAAGAGCGCGATGAACCGCCTACTTGTACTGTAAGAGTCTGATCCCCTGGAGTTGCTGACAAGCCGACACAACTCTGATTGTCTGTATCTGTATCTGTGTCCGTGTCTGTGTCCGTGTCCGTGTCTGTGTCTGTGTCTGTGTCTGTATCTGTATCTGTGTCGGTGTCAGTATCGGTATCGGTATCAGTATCAGAACTCGAATCTGTATCGGGAATCACAGCTCCTTGGCAACATCGTTGCTCGTCCGGACATGTGCCGTCCATAACTGTTCCTCCCCACGACACGCAGTGATCCAAGCACTCATATTGGCAAATGTCGTCAGCATCGGTGTCTGTATCTGTATCGGTGTCGGTGTCCGTATCTGCATCTGCATCTGCATCTGCATCTGTGTCAGTATCTGCATCAGCATCTGCATCTGCATCTGTGTCAGTATCTGTATCTGCATCTGCATCCGCATCTGCATCTGCATCCGCATCTGCATCTGTGTCAGCATCTGCATCTGTGTCAGCATCTGCATCCGTATCGGTATCGGCATCTGCATCCGTATCGGTATCGGCATCTGCGTCTGCATCCGCATCCGTTCCAATATCTGTGTCATTGATCTGTTCTGTCGACTGGTTATCATCAGCGCAAGAAGACAACAGAGCCGCAGCAAATATTAAGATTAGTTTGCAATTCATTTTTTTCTCTCCAATAACTTCAGTTGGTCTTAGACAGAAAACATCAAATACATATGCCTCCTGTGAGCAGAACTTCTGCATCGCTCTTGAGTACTCACCTGATTCAGTTTCGGGTCGACTTTTTTGGGATTTTTTAAGTTGTTACGGTTTGGGTTGTCTTTTCAATATCGGCCAAGCAATTTTTGGATCTCCTGCCTCAATGCCTCCTCCTTCTTTGGTACAAAGAATGATTTCAATGCCTCCCGGACATTGTGTAGAAGGGAATCCTCGACATCCGTTGCCGACATCAGTGATAGGGCCGGTACATCCGTTGATTTCAGCCCATTTCTCTAAAGTTTTTTCCGCACCAAGAAAAGTAACAGGATGACTGGGAACTACACTTGAATATCCTCCTTCGTAGGGCACAAGGGGATCAGCCGTTCCCCTAAATGATATAATCGAAATTGGACGGACAGGAACGCATTCATCAATGATTTCTTCAACCAGATCAAATGCAGACGGTGCCGCTGCTGCAAATATATCTGAAGCTTTGCATGCCAGATAGTGAGCCATGCCTCCTCCCATAGAAGTTCCGATCGCATAAACGCGAGAGCTGTCAATGCAGGCTGTAGCTGTAACATCCTGAACAATTGCCCTTGCAAAGGCAACGTCATCCGCCTCATCAACACAGCATGGCCCCATATTCCAAGCGGTTCCGATAGGTCCCGACATTCCATCAGGAAACGCCATTACTACTCCCTCTGAATCTGTTATCGCCGGATAGGGCGAGCTTGCATGCTGTTTTTCTCCGTCACTGCTTATTGGATGATAATCGATTATCAGAGGTGACGGATTAGTTCCTGTGTAGGAGTCAGGAATGTATAAAATATAAGTTCTAAGTGACGCTCCCGCCTGAACTGTACGGGTATATTTGCCCGGTACGGCAAATAGCTCCTGACAAACATTACTTTCAACGCCTGTCCCTGTCTCGGAATCAGAATCCTTTTTTGTGTCAGAGTCATAATCCCGTATGGTGTCTGAATCGTAATCCGTTTTTGTATCAGTATGGATAGGTTCTGTTTCTGAAGAATATTCTCTTGGAAGCTCAGTCGCAACAATTTTTAAATCCAAACAGGCTGTTATTGAGAATATTGCGGCTAGAACAAGAACCACTGTCCGTTTTGTTATTTCTTGCATTTGTTATTCTTGTCTACTAATTTTAAAGTCAACAGAATCACATAATGCTCTATCCCATAAAACGATTGAGAAATCGATAATGAGAATCATATTTGTTTATCAGATCTCAAAATATCCAGACGAGCTTTCGCTTCACGCGTTTGAAGTGAATTTGAAAACTTGCTTGTAAACAACTCCAAACATTGCTCTTCTTGTTTTTTTCTGTTGAGAGCTTTTAGTGTGCGACATTTTCCATAAAATGCTTCAGGAGTGAGTGCAGTATGATTTGACTGCAAATACCTATCAAAATGTGTCAATGCTTCTTTGTATCTGTAAAGCTTCGTTAAATACAGTTCAGCGAGAGAAACACGCGATACTAAAGCTGTCTCACTGGTTGGAGCTGATTGTATTAGTTTTTGATAAAGAGAAGCTGTGCGTTCCCAGTCACCTTTTTGTCGACAGCGTTGAATTTCCTCATGAAGCTGACGGATATCGGTTACACTTGTTTCTTTTGTTTGTAAACTCTGTTTACTTTGCAGTTCTCGGTTTTCATTGGTATTAGCAGCAGTTATTCTCAAATCCTTTTCATTGTCCATTTTCTTGGAGGAATACTCTTTGTCACTCCACGCCAGTTCGATCAGTTTTGCATGCATCATTTGTTTTTCTTCGTCAGACAACTCATATTGACTGTTTTCACTGAGGCGAAGCATTTGACCGGCTTCCACCAATATTGTTTGGCCAAATTTGTTAGTAACTCTAACTTTACCCTCCCAAACTGTTACTTCTGTACCTGGAATATCAGCATTTACCATAAATATGGTACCGGTAACTTCAATTAAACCTGATTCAATTTGAACTGAAAACGACGGTCCCTGCCTCTTAGGATCAACTCTAAACCAGTTTTCTCCGGCTATAATTCTTACTTTCAAGTCGGTTTGGTCTATTGATGATATTTCAACACGCGATTGGTTTGAAATCCACCATTCTATTCCAGTAGGCAAACCTAAAAGAGCATTTCCTTCCTTTGTATGAATAGTTTTTCCGACAGGAACCGGTGCTTGAAAAACAGCTTCTTTTCCACCAATATAAAGAAGACCTTTGCTTTGCCTGACTTCCCCAAAATAGAACTCAACCGAGGATATAGCTTCTTCATTTTGAGACTGTTGGGGAGCAGTCAACAACAAAACTCCCAATAATCCTGCCACAACAACAGCAGCTGAAGCCGCTATCCAAGCTAACAGTTGCCTCCTGCTATTCATAGTTGCTTTAGATGCAGCATTTTTCTCAGATTCAAGAGCTGCTCGGCTCAAAATGCCGTTAATCATACGACGTCGAGTCAAGTCATCAAAAGTGCCGAACGCTCCGCATTCCGGAGCTTCTCGGAAAGCATCGGACAGAGCGTGATCAAACTTGTCTGCATCGAAAGTGCTGTTCCGTTTCATTCTTCTATCCATTCCTTAACCCAATCACTAAGAATTGGGTCATTCATTATTCTCTTTTTGAGTTTGAAACGACCTGTTTTTAGACGCCCTCTAGCTGTCTCAAGCGGAATACCGCAAATCTCAGCCGCCTCTTTTATGGTATAGTCATAGACATATCGAAGAAGAACTATTTCTCTCAAATTAAGTTTTAGTGTTTGCATATGAACTGCCAATCGATCTCTAATCTCAGAAGCCTCTGCCCTTTCATGTGAGCCCTTACTAAACATTGGCGGCTGATAGAATGATGATAATATTCTTTCGCGACGTTTCTTCTTATGTAAGATTTTTGATGCTGTTTGAAGAGTTACCCTGTCTGCCCAATACGATACAGAAGAATCTCCTCGATAAGTTCCGGCTGACAACAGAACCTCAACACATGCCGACTGTGCAATATCTTTTGCTTCCTCTAGATCACGTGTTATATAAGAAGCGGTTTTATAAATACGATTAAAAAGCAACTCAACAAGTCTGCGTTGAGAATCAGAATCTCCCTCAGATGCAGAACGACAAAGCTCTAAAACTGCTTTTGTTTGCCCTAAAAGAGAAGCTTTATGAGCGTAATTTTCTATCATCACAATATAAGTATTGATGAGAAACAAAAACG
The DNA here is from genome assembly GCA_964458775.1 of uncultured Myxococcales bacterium. Classification (GTDB taxonomy): domain Bacteria; phylum Myxococcota_A; class Polyangia; order JAAYKL01; family JAAYKL01; genus CAYWLQ01. The sequence continues at coordinate 8,011 of CAYWLQ010000192.1, forward strand.
GGCTAAAAAAAATAGAATCTCAACCCCAAGACTGCAAAAGGTTGAACAGGCAAAGGCTCTATTAGAATCAGCTCTCCCTCAACCGTGCTTATACCGTATTTGTTTCCACTGATTGGTATCTGTACACCCAATTTAAAATAGAGATTGATTGCAGCAAAAAGTTGAACTCCTATATGAAGAATTACATTTAGACCACTGTGAACCTCTGAACTTTTTGGATTAAGAATAAAATCCTCAGTTTTTGAGGAGAGCTTTTCAGTTGCATAGTCAATGACAATATCAAGATTACCGCCGACAACAAGTCTATTATAGAATCGCAAGTATCCTGCTCCGACATTAATAGGGTGTCGTTTTATGGTAAGCGTAAGATCTCTGACAGTATTGGACATCTCAGCAAAGGCGGTATAACCTAGATTAAGATAAAATTGACTAAAAGGCCGCCATCCTATCATTGTCTCCATTGCAATCCATGGAGGTAAACCTTTTGTATAGTATCCTATAGCAAAACCGGCTTCTGCAAAAAATCTCTTAGATTTATTAGCTTTTTTTGTCTTTTTTGAGCGCTCTCTTGATTGAGCAGAGGTTGGCAGCAACACGGAAGCTGCATTGTTATCAGAAGAACTTTCGATAGATGAGCTTTCGTTCCCGACCTCTGATGATTTCTTTTCCAATTCATCCAACAGAGCAACTACAGCAGCGCGAATAATAACAGAAACGGATTCTCTTAGAGCCGTTCCCGGAGATGCGTCCCCTGTTCTAGTTGTAACCTCAATACTATTACCCTTGTCGACTACTATTCTTAAAGCCAGTCGAGCAACTGAAATAATAATAAAAGCTGCATCTGCTTTTTGGGCTTTCATCAACTCAATTGCTCGTTTATCCAGATCTTCGATCACTAATAGATTTTCGTCAAAGTAATGAAAGGAAATTTCAACATCAACATCTGACAACTGAGAGGAAATAGATATTTTTGTTGCTTCAATCTCATCATTTTCTGCACTATGCGTAATTATGATAATTATCTTTTTTTGAAAGTTCGACGACAAATGAACGGATGAAGAAGATGCAGTTGCATTGAATGATAATAACGATGCCACTGAAAAATAACAAATTGAAACAAGAATAATTATCGTTGGATTCGCAAAAATGCATCCTCGTCTGTTCATTCACAATCAATAGTGCTTTGTCTTAATTGGAGTCAAGTAGGGGTGAATATTTATTCAGCCCGTCATCGAAATGAATTTCGGTAGAAGGTTGAAAAGGAATAGGGAATTAGGGTAAAAAAAAAGCCCAGT
>CAYWLQ010000193.1:0-9295 GCA_964458775.1 uncultured Myxococcales bacterium
TGTCAGTGTCGGTATCGGTGTCAGTATCAGTGTCAGTGTCGGTATCGGTGTCAGTGTCGGTATCGGTGTCAGTATCAGTGTCGGTGTCAGTATCGGTATCAGTGTCAGTGTCAGTGTCAGTATCGGTGTCAGTATCAGTGTCGGTGTCAGTATCGGTATCAGTGTCAGTATCGGTATCAGTGTCGGTGTCAGTATCGGTATCAGTGTCAGTGTCAGTGTCAGTATCGGTGTCGGTGTCGGTATCAGTGTCAGTATCGGTATCAGTGTCGGTATCAGTGTCGGTGTCAGTGTCAGTGTCGGTATCAGTGTCGGTGTCAGTGTCAGTGTCGGTATCAGTGTCGGTATCAGTGTCAGAGCCGGTATCAATATCGCTATCTGAATCAAACTCATTGCGATCTATTACAATCGTATCTTCCCCATTAGCATTGACGCACCCGAACATAAAAATAAAGGTGCAAACTAAAACCGAAGGACAAAGCATTTTTTTGTATTTCAATTTGTCGGTCGAGAAAATGAAACGCATTAATTTCTCCTTTAGTTCAGATCGTCCGCTCTCTCTTATAGACGATATAGAGAAAACGTGAGGTCTTATGATGATAATGTCAAGAAAGAGAATGGTTTTATTAGTACAGTGTTTACCAGATTCCTATGGTTTTTACATGAACACCGTCTGAAAGCTGAAAAATATCAAGGTAAGTCCAATGTGCAACAAAAACATGATGAGCGGATGCTGTCATACCTCCGATAGATCCGGTATCAGAGTTTGGAATCGGTACATCCCAAATGATCTGACCTGAGTTTTGGTTGAGACATGAAAGACGGTTTCCTGCTTTGCTTTCTTGCATTTCATAGGCTACAAAAATATGATCCGAAGCAGCGGCAGCTTTCTCCGGTGAGCCTTCTTTTAGGGTTAGAGGATTTTGGGTTGTAACAGAAGAAGACCAAAGAACTTTCCCTTCATTCTTATTCTTTGAAATAACATTTTCAAATGCTGAAATTACAGGAACTCTCGTGCCGGGTTTTCGATATCCCAGAGCTATTGTTTTTCCGTTAGTTATGTTTGTAAGAATATTATCGATATTCATTCCTTCAATTCTTATATTTTCTCTGATTCTTGAATCTTTCAGAGTAAAGAAAGGGCCGACTGTATCATTGTCGTTTTGAAGTAACGGACAAGGTTTGTCACTATCCCAAACACCCGCTGGAAGTACTTGTCCGGTAGCCAAAGTAATCCTTAGAACGCGTTTGTCTCTGGTATGTACTAATGCAAAACCGTTTTCTGCTGCACAGAATTTTTCGGCACGCTCTCCAAGCAGACTTTGCCAGACAGGACTTCCGTTTGCCAAAGAAAAACCTCTGAGCACACCGGTAGAATCGGCGAATAGAAGTTTATCTCCTGCCAAGGCTGCTCTAACATCTCCTGACTGTCCCGATGCTACAAGAGGTCCGGTATCCCATAATTTTTGACCGCTTACGGGATTAAAAACCGCAAGATGCTCATAGTAGTTTTTGCTCGAAAGTTTTATAATACGAATCCATCCTAAAACATCCAGAATGCCGTCTCCGTTTATGTCAACAAGCATGGGCTGTTTATGTCCGATCCATTGCATTCTCTCTTTCGAACTCTTATCTGATGTGCTTTGGGTGCCCGTTCCGGAAAATATATTACTGATAGATATTTTGCTCGTGGAATCATCTGTTAGGCCGAATGTATTATTGATGCTGTAGAATACCCATCCGGAAATAGCGATAGGCAGGATAACGGCAAATATCCACGTCCATGAAAAGTAGCTGCCGGTAGACACCCAAATAACAGGTTCTATTTTAGATTGAGACGGCTTATTTGTTTCTTGTGAAGAATTTTTTTTGTCAGCTATACGAGAAGTTGTTCCGCAATATTCGCATTTTATGTAATCAGAAGTCGTATTTACATTTAGACGTGCTCCGCATTCGGGACAGTTGCTTTTTATAAAAAGAGTTTTTGACATGGATTTTGGCTACTATTTGTTATTTTCGATGAGGGCCGACACTTTTTCAAGAAGCTCCTTGGGAAGTCCGACTGCTCCTGCAGAAGCTACTGCATTATCATACCATTGTTTGGCAATATTCTGATCTCCGTCCAATGCCGCCGCATGGGCAAGCTTTAAGGAGTAAAGCGCATTAGACGGGTCTATGATTCTTGCCCGACTGTATGCATTGCGTGCATTGGAAAAATTGCCAAGTACCATTTCTGCATCTCCTATGCCCTCGTGAATTACCGCCTGATTTTGATCTATGCTCTTTGCTTTTTCAAAAGAAGCTAAAGCCTGTGAAGCGTTGTTGGTTTTTAGGTCGATCCATCCCGCTAATAGATACCAATCTGCACGATTAGGGTTTAGTTTGACGGCATCTTCTATGACCCTTCGTGCTCCGAAATAGTCTTCGCGGTTGAATTTTGCGAATGCCAAACTATAGTATATTGATCCTTGTTGAGAAGTACTGAGTTCTTTAAAATTCTTTGCTGCTGTTGCTTTTTCCAAATAGGAAATTTCTTTCTGAAAATCTCCTTCAGCATTTGACAGTGCTGCTAAGCCCACAAAAGCAGCCGGTTCCCACGGTTCTTCTGCTGCCATTTGTTCATACAACGGCTTTGCAAAAACCGTCTTTTCTAGGTTCTTGTATAACTGAGCCAGCAATCCTTTGCATCCGTAGTCACAAAGATTACGATCCATTGCTCGCCTTAGAAAAGCAGCAGATTCCTCTGCGCCTTTGGTTTTTTCAATATTTCTTCCCATTCGTTCTGTAGGAACAGCGAGAGCCGGATAGCGCTCGTAGGATCGTTCAAATGCTGTCAGGGCTTCATCATAACGGCCTTCGTCGGTTAGAATTCGTCCCGCCAGATAATGGGGGCGGTGATCTTTGGGATCCTTTACTGCAGCCTTGGCAAACAAGTTCATGCTTTCGTTTACTTTGCCTTCTGTCGCTGTAACCACTCCCTGACAAACAAGTCGATCAGAATCCAGCATAAAATTGTCAAGCATAGCCTGCTCTTGTCTTGCGGCCAAATCTTCAGCACAAGCTTTCCATTTGGGATCATTTAAGGGGTCTAGTACGCCCGGCATTTGAACCGTTGGAAGGCATCCTGTTACAATTAAAAAAAACCACGAGGAAAAAAATGTAATAAAATGACATAGGTTTAGATTTTTCATGATCATAAACCTACCTTTAGATAAAGTTTTTCGCAAGTCGCCGGCTTGAGCGTCAAAAAAAAATGATTATTCGGAATCTTCTACGCGAACTATTTTGGCCGAAATACGTAAGGTTTTATCAGCTAAAGGATGAATAAGCCTGACAACAACCTTTTCCCCAAGATTTTCGACAACAACAAATTTGACTGTTTCATCGCTGTGCGGCACGTAGGCTTCGAAAGATGCGCCGATACGTATTTCTGCGTCAGCGGGAAACTCCCCTTTGGACATAATCTTTGTGGGACCTGATTCTGCTGTACCGAAAGCCTTTTCCGGAGGAATATCAAATTCTTTTTCCTCTCCCTCTTCCATTCCAAGCAAGCCTTCGGTAATTCCGACGGGAAGACCTATTTCACCGCCGAAAACAAAAGTCAAAGGCTCGCCCCTGCCGTTAGATGATTCTATTAGTTCCCCTTGTTGGGTAGTAATTGTGTATTCTATCGTAATTTTTTTTCCCGCTTCTACTTTCATATGTTTGCCTCCCGAAATATGCATATTGAATTGTCTATTTTTATTAAACTAACTATAACATCAGCAACAAGGATATGCAAAACGCGCATCACATATATAAGGAAACCTTTTTTAATTGAAAACGTCAATGATGTTAGAATTTTTAGCAAAAATAAAAATCTATTTGTTATTTTTCACATGTTTGGTCTTTTGCGGATTTGTAGCCTTTTTTAAGCTCGGAGATTCCGGACTTATTGACGGTCATGAAACTGTGCGTGCTGAACTGGTGAGCAACTTGTCATCCGGAAAAAGGCTTGAGCTGTTTCCCCTTGTTCTGGAGGAGAGATTGGCCTCGTTCGCAACAAAAAAATTTGAGTATTCAGAGTTTTACTTGCGACTTCCAGGAGCTTTTTTAGGAATTATCGCAGTTGCTCTGGTTTATATAATGTTGCTTCCATTATTGGGAGTATGGTCATCAGCGTTTGCGGCACTGATTTTTATTTGTTCTCCTTACTTTATCTTTCATGGAAAACATTTAACCTCTGCTATGCCATCTATAATAGCAGAAATTGCAGTTTTCGGCGGTGCTCTTCAGGCGATAGTGTCGGAATCCAAATACAAAAGAATTTTGGGATTGGCGCTATCTTTTTTGGGCGTTTTTGTCGGAACAGCCTCAAGAGGAATGCTTGTCGGGGCGGCGGCACCTTTAGCAGCAGTTTTTGCAGGTGCTGTTTCGTGTAATCTACTGTTTAATTCCGCCAAAACTGTTAACTTGAAAAGAGCAATAATAATATTAACTTTGGGTACTTTAGCCGTTTTGGCTGCTGGAATTTTCATAGGATTTGTCGCTTTTTCCGAAAATGACTATGCACTTGTTACAGGCGGGGCACTCAAGGTTCAGGTACAAAGAGTGCACTCCTTTGAGTTTGCCTTTGAGCAGATTGTATATGCTTGGTTTCCCTTGTGTGCCTTAATTCCTGCAGCTGTATTCAATTTGTTTAGTCCTCAAAATAAGGAATCAGACGTCAGTCACTTGGTGCGCACTGTTGCTGTTTACGGTCTTCTTTTTGAATATGCTGCACAGGCGATAGCTTTGGATATAAGCGGAATGAATTTTGCGTTATGTTCATGGCCGATGATTGTGCTTCTTGTTTTATCTATTCAGGATTTACTCAATGCAAAAATAACAAGGCGATTTGAGGTGTTTGTCTCAATAACTATTTTGTTAATACTTATTCGAGACTTTGCTCAAAATAAGAATGTTCTTTTATACGGGTTCGGATTTGAAGGATTGTCTATTACTAATGAAAATGTAAAGCTGGTTGTTCAATCAGGTCTGTTTGCAATTCCGACTGCACTGTTGATTGTTTTAGGTTTTTTTCCGTTGCGTTGGAGAAAAAACATTGTTCAGGTGTTCTTTAAAATAGCGGCACCTGTTTCTATTGCAATTTTTACAATGTTTTTTCTATTGCCGAACACGTATCGTCAACTTTCAAACGAAGTTGTCATGGATGTTGTCAACCAATTTAGAAATAGCGGAGAACCGATAGCTGTTTGGGGAGAAGAGATAGGTATTAAAGATTCTAAAAAGGTTAACTCTGCAGAAGCTGCAGCAGAGTGGTTGTCAGTAGAAGAAAGAGTCTTTGCTGTGTTGCCGTACAATGAGCTTGGAGCTGTTGACAAAGCTTTGCGAGATAAAACAGGTGAGCATTTATTTGTTTTGAAAAAAGAAAAAGATCAATTTGTGTTTGCTGTTTCAAGATCTGAATTAGGGGAAAAAAATGCAAACCAATTAGTTAACATTGTTAGTTCAACGCCTTTTTCACCGGAACCGTCTAACCCGCTCAATGTTAATTTCAACAATTCATTTACTTTACGCGGCTGGGAATTAACAGGCCAAGACGGCAATTCGGAAGTTTTAAAAAGAGGGGAAAAGTTTATTTTTACCTCATACTGGCATGTTAATAGACCGATTGGTGAAGACTACAAAATGTTTATGCATTTTGACGGTCCCCAAAAGCGTATGTCAGGAGATCATGATTTTTTTGGCGGAGAATATCCGACGTCATCTTGGTTGAAAGAAGACTTCATTAAAGAGGTTTTTACAACAACAGTTCCTGATGAGCAAGCGGCAGGACTGTATACGTTGCGAATAGGTTTATATAATGCAAAAGGAAGAATGGCTGTTCTCAATGAGTCCGACGCTGCTCAGAATTCTCTATTCATAGCTGAAATTGTGATAGAATAGTATGTATGAAGCAAGATGATACAATATCCTTTTCTGAAGATAGAAGACAGCACATAAGGTATCCTGTTAATATCAATGTGAATTATCGTCACGGGGACACTTTTTTGTTCTCCAAAACATCTAATGTGTCTGAATTGGGTATTTTTTTGGTTTCAAACGCACCTTTTTCGAAAGGAACAGAACTTTCTTTGGAGTTTCAAACCCCGGGTGCTGTTCCGTCCCTGCATGTAAGGGGAAAAGTAATGTGGGTGGAATCCGGCAAAGACGGATCTGAATCGGGAATGGGAATTCAATTTATGGATTTAACACCTGAAACAAGAGCATATATTCGACAACTTATTCGTACGATGGCGATAATCGAAGACTAAACGTCAGAAGATCGGCGCATTTTCGAGGTTGTTTCATCGACATACTGAGATTTCCCAAGTAAACTCCCTCTCTAGGCTTCAAAGCCTGATATGTTAATTGCAAAAAGGAGGAAGAAGATATGATTGATGATGTATACAGCATGATGGAAGACTTGATTTCCAAAGCACAAATTTCTTTAAAAACTGCGTTGGGACGAATTAGAACGGGAAGAGCCAATGCTGCTCTTCTTGACGGAGTTCGAGTAGACTACTACGGAACCGTAACTCCTCTGAGTCAGATGGCTGCAATTACTACTCCTGAACCGAGACTGATTATGGTCAAACCTTGGGATAGAACAGCAGTAAGTTCTATCGAAAAAGCAATTCAGGCATCGGATCTTGGACTGAATCCTTCTAGTGACGGCGAAATAATAAGAATTCCGGTTCCTCCCTTGACCGAAGAGAGACGCAAAGACCTCGTCAAAGTTGCCAAAAAGCAAGGCGAAGAGTGTAAGGTTGCAATTAGAAATGCAAGACGCGATAGCAATGAAATGCTTAAAGAATTGGAATCAAAAGGTGATGCTTCCAAAGATGATGTTGCGAAGGCTCTGAAGAAAGTTCAAACAATGACTGACGAAGGAGTACAAGCAGTTGATAAGATGGTTGATGCCAAAGAAGCTGAAATAACCGAGATCTAAGCCTCATTAATGTTAACATCGGCTCTGACAACTAATCCTTATTCGCTGGGTCCGGAAGTTAATGATGAGGGGTTTTACTCTGAAATATGCACCGTAGAGTTTAGAGGAGAGATACTGCATTTCGATCTCATACAAGGATCCGGTGCGCCGCCAATGCCTGCTGCTTTGAAAGAGCTTATTCTCCTTTTGCAGCGCAAAATCTAAAATAACCGCTTAGCCTTTTTTGAAATAGATTTCTAGGCACGAACCATTGATCCGCGTCGGGGGTTTGGTGACCCTGCTTGGATGATTCTGTCAACTATATCTCACAAATCTAACGTCTGTGCTGATCACATAAGTTACCGCTAATAGGTTCATCAGCACAAGCGACAGGACAACCTCGACAGTAGGTGCAGATGTCCAGTTCTCTCTTCATATCTCCTGCTACAGGATGCTTTTCCAGACATTGCTCGTAGCACTCTGCCCATTCTTTTGCATCGTCTTTTTTGGTTGAACAGATATCAGTAAGACAACTCCATAGAGATGATCTTTCATCAGAAAGCGAATATGTTGAATGTTCAATTGCACAAAGCTTAGTGTCAGCACATGAAATACAATATTCCCACTGCTTGTAAGATTTGTTGCAATAGTCTTCTGTAAACAGTTCCGGAACAATTTCTGCATTTTTAAGATCCGCACTTTCTTAATAATAAATCCGTTATCACGGCTTCTCAGTCCTTGCTATAGTACTCCTTGGCTTGTGCTGTAATTCTTTTAATGAAATCAGTTTTAGCTTGTGTGTAGGCTATACGGTCATTTTGATGCGTATTGGATAGTCTCATTTTAAGACTTGCGTATTCTGCGGCAATGTTCGGATGTTCTATTAAGTAGTCTCTAAATAGAAGTCGATCCCAGTGATCAAAGCTGGATTCTACCATGTGAATATGATGCGTTCTGTTTCCGATGCTGTCTCGTTTGATAAACCATGCGTAGAAAGGCGGTATATTGTCTTTCCAAGACGGTCTCCAAAAGTAGTCATATCCTTGTGATTCAAGAATCGGAACAACTTGCCGATTGGTCTCATCAAGACTCGACACCTCAACCAAGATATCAATGATGGGCTTGGCTATGAGGCCGGGAACGGCTGTGCTGCCAAAGTGCTCTATTCTGGTAATCAAGCTACGAGGCAAGCAAGACAACATGTTCAAACATATCAGGCCAAAGAGGATCGTATGAAACAACATTAACATGCTCTTTTGACACTCGGTTTATTTTTCGTCGAGAGCTTCCATATATAAAGCCATGCCCCTATATTACCTATTTTACAACTTGTCTTTTCAAAAGAAGCTGCCTCTACTCCTTTCAAATGATATAAAGAATATAAAAGTTAATGTCTTCTCCGGCCAAGCATGGAAATACTTCTTCTTTTAGTATTTTTTTTAACAGGGACAGTCCTTCTTTCAGTGAGTCCCGGTACCCCTGACCCCGATACCCCCGATACCCCTGACCGCCCATGTGGATCGGACCCGGTACCCCTGACCCGGTACCCCTGACCGCCCATATGGATCGGACCGAAATTATTTCGCAAATTGCGATTGGTTTTAAATACTGTCGATGACTGTCATTTGCTTGGCCGGATTTTTCTTGGTATCCAATCTAATCCTCTCTTTCCAATCTTCTTAACCGTTTAAAAAAATCAACATGCTTTCCCAAAAACCGAATTTTATTGGAAAATAATTTTTGGTTTTTACGAATAAGAAGGATGAAGGCATTGAACAGGTTTAATAACAATGACGGAATTCGATCAGGGATACAAATTGCTTTTTTCTCATCCGGAGATGGTGGAGGATTTGCTTAAAGGCTTTGTTAAAGAGGACTGGGTTAATACTCTGGATTTTAGTTCTCTTGAGAAACTCGATACTCATCATATTGCTGATAATTTTAAAGAACGGATCAGCGATGTAATTTGGCGCGTACGACTCAAAGAACAGTGGCTTTATGTTTGTATTTTGCTTGAATTTCAGTCGACTGTTGATGAATACATGGCTTTGCGGTGTCTTGTGTATATTGGACTGTTTTATCAGGACATGCTTCGCACCAAACAAATTTCTCCGGGCGACAAGCTTCCTCCTGTATTGCCTATTGTATTGTACAACGGCGAGCCTCGCTGGCATGCAGAGACCGACATTTTTCACTTAATCAACCAACTGCCGAGCGGTCTTTCACAGTACAGTCCTCGGCTGAAGTATTTTCTTATCGACGAAGGATCCTATAAAAATGATGAGCTTGAATCTGTTAGAAATTTTGTTTCTTTATTGTTTCAACTCGAAAAAACTCCATCCAAGA
>CAYWLQ010000194.1:0-9179 GCA_964458775.1 uncultured Myxococcales bacterium
AACACATGTCAATCAATGGCTTGAAAGAACATTGGATGATTCGGCAATAAGAAGAATGGATATTCCTCAGGCATACCTGCTTACCGACGGCATTTTGGGTCTTCTTCAGGATATATCAAGCGGTCTGGTAGTTAACCGAGCTCCGATTATGCGCAGATTGTCAGAGGAGCTGCCTTTTATGGCCACAGAAGAAATTCTAATGGGGGCGGTGGAAAAGGGAGCAAGTCGACAGGATATGCACGAAGTAATTAGAGAGCATTCTGTTGAAGCTGCACGCCAAGTTAAACTGGAGGGAAAACCGAATGATCTCTTGGATCGTCTAGCCCAAGATCCAAGAATGCCTTTATCTCGAAGTGATTTAGAAATACTAGCAGCCGACCCCGCCCGTTTTGTGGGAAGAGCATCAAACCAAGTATTCGAATTTTTAAAAAACGAAGTAAAACCGCGTTTGGCAAAATACCAAGAAATCATAAAAGAAAATCAAGAAGAATTAGAATCTCGAGTAAAAGTTTAGTATGGAAGGTTGTTTCCGCCGATTTTTCACCATATTAAACAGAACATGAACACCGCAGAAACACAAAAAAGAATTAGAGGAGCAGATGCAGTTATTCTCTCTTTGATAGAAGAACATGTACATACTATTTTCGGCTATCCGGGTGGAGCAATTATGCCTGTCTACGATGCATTCATGAATTACGAGGGTGCAATTAGGCATATTCTGACCCGTCATGAGCAGGGAGCGGTACATGCAGCTCAAGGATATGCTCGAGTGACCGGAGAAACAGGAGTTTGTATTGCCACTTCCGGCCCGGGAGCTGCAAATCTTATTACCGGCATTGCCGATGCCATGATCGATTCCACGCCTATTGTCTGTATAACAGGACAAGTAGCTTCTTCATTATTGGGTTCAGACGCATTTCAAGAAAGCGATGTGGTCGGTATATCCATGCCGGTTACGAAATGGAATTTTCTTGTGACTAAACCTGAGGAGATTCCATGGGCTCTGTCACGTGCATTCTACATTGCTAGAACAGGAAGACCGGGACCGGTTCTTATAGACATTACCAAAGACGCTCAAAACGGAGAGCTTAACTTTAGTTACGAAAGAAATCCGACATTCAGAAGCTATACCCCCAAGCGGGCGGTTGATATTGAACAAGTTGAACAAGCAGCTGCCACTATTAACAACGCAAAAAAACCTTACCTCTTAATTGGTCAAGGTGTAATTCTCGGTAATGCAGAGGCGGAAGTTAAAACCTTTGTCGAAAAAACCGGCATACCTTTTGCCTGGACCATTTTGGGAGCATCTGCCTTACCCAGTGACCATCCTCTTAACATGGGTATGCTGGGCATGCACGGCAACTTTGCAACCAATCTTATGTCTAATGAATGTGATGTTCTCATTGCAGCCGGCATGAGATTTGATGATAGGGTTACCGGAAATCTCGATTTTTATGCCAAGCAGGCAAAAATAATTCATATGGAAATCGACCCCGCTGAAATTGGTAAGAATGTTCCGGTTGAGGTTATGCTGCAAGGAGATGTAAAAGATACTTTTCCCCTTCTAACTGAGCGAGTAAATCGATCCGACCATGTTTCCTGGATTGAAGAATTTTATCGCCTTAAAGAAATTGAGCATGAAAAAGTAATTCAAAAAGACCTTTACCCGACAAAGCCCGGGCTTACCAACGGTGAAGTAATTCGTCGCATTAACGAACAGACCGACAATGATGCAATAGTTGTAACAGATGTCGGACAACATCAGATGTTTGCATCACGTTATACTCGATTTAAAAAAACTCGAAGTTTTATTACCTCCGGAGGCCTAGGTACAATGGGATTCGGATTGCCGGCTGCTCTTGGTGCGAAAATCGGACAACCGGAACGGGAAGTAATTTGTATGGTAGGAGACGGCGGCATCCAGATGACTATACAAGAACTCGGCACTATTAAGCAAACAGGCGCAGCAGTAAAGATTGTGTTGTTTAATAACAATTATCTCGGCATGGTAAGACAGTGGCAGGAGCTCTTCTTTGAACGACGCTATTCTGAAACCTACTTGCAAAATCCTGATTTTATCAAGCTGGCGGACGCTTACGGCATCAGGGGAAGAAAAGTTACTGTTCGAGATGAGCTGGATTCAGCAGTCGAGGAAATGTTGTGCCATAAAGGTCCCTACTTGCTCGAAATTGAAGTTGAACAGGAGGATAATGTGTTTCCCATGATACCAACCGGTTCAGCCGTTTCAGAAATAATGCTGGAGCCAAAATCAAAATGATAAACCTTAATAACGAAGAAAAGAAAACCTATACGATTACAGCATTCTCCGAAAATCAAATTGGGTTGCTAAACCGGATTACAATTATTTTTACCAGACGCCGCGTTAACATCGTAACCCTCACCGTATCACCTTCTGCCATCGAAGGAATTCATAAATTTACCATTGTAGTAGTCGAAACTCAGAACAAAGTTGAGAAGGTGGTACGCCAAATAGAAAAACTTGTTGAGGTGCTAAAGGCATTCTATCATCCGGACGAGGATATTGTTTATCAGGAGATTGCACTCTATAAAGTTCCCACTGAAGAGTTACTTAAAAGCACAGAGTTGGAAGAGATAATCAGAACCCATAACGCTCGTATTCTGGAAATAAGAGAAGAATATACAATAATTGAAAAAACAGGACATGAAGACGAAATAAATCATTTGTTTGAACATCTAAAGGGATATAAAATACGACAGTTTACTCGTTCAGGACGTGTAGCCGTTACGAAACTCAAATTAGAGCTTTTGACCAATTATCTAAAAGAAATTGAGGGGCAACAGTAAAAAGGGAACGGTCGCCTTTTGCTACTCCTAAATTTCGCGAATCATTATCAAGAGCATCTTAAAACGTTGAGCTGCTGCTACTGAATGCGGAATATTTGCAGGCATCAAAACAGTTTGTCCCTTTGTTGCCGGTACCTTTATTCCTCCAATTGTTAGTTCTCCTTCACCGTCCAAGATTTGAACAACTGCATCAAACGGTGCACTATGCTCTGAAAGACCCTGACCGGCATCAAAGGCAAACAGTGTTAGAGTGCCGCCGTTCTTCTTTATAAGGGTTCGACTTACAATTGAACCTTCTTGATAATCTATCATTTCTTCAAGTTGGAGCGGCGATGAGGGAGGAAGTGATCCGGGTGAACTTTGTTCTAATTTGATGCTCATTTGTTTTGTCCTTTCTAATCTTATAGACAAAGCAGCATTTGTTGCCTGCTTTGAACATGTATATAACGCAAATATTTTCTTATTCTTCTGAACGAGGACGGTTTGGGTGAGATTCTTAAAAAAAATGTTTTATTTTTTGATTTCTTCCACAGGACAATCAAGGCACTCATGAGAAACATATTCGAGAAGACCGTCCGTTGTCATGAAACCTTCACCTGATTGACGGGTGAAACGGCCGGTAATTTTGTATTTATGACCTTCTCTCCAATCCCAAATAACAGGCGGCAGGTACATTCCATCCGGAAGAGGTTCTTCTTTAACGCCTTTTTTATCTTTTTCCTGCTGATCTTCCATTTCTTTAAAGCTCTTTGCATAACCGACCAATCTAATCATTCGTCTGTCAAGAGTTTCACCCTTTTCATCAGCCAAAAACAGGTGCGGCATTACGACATAACAGGATTTGCCCTCCTCACATGTAGGCTTTTGGTAAATTTTAGCAATGTAACCTGTTATCGTTACTTCTGTTTCAATGGTTTTCACAATTTGTTTTCTCAACCCATAAATAGAATAGGTTGAATCCGGATGAATCTCCGGAACCGACGGTTTAGGAATTGAAGGCACTGACGGTAAATTGGGTTTGTAGGCGTCTACTTCCTCCACGACGAGTTTTCTTTCACCCTCATTTGAATTGCATCCTGTTAATAGGACCATAGTAACCGCAACGACCGAAACAGTTGAAAATAACTTCATTATCGGGCTCCTTCCTCTGATAAAAGAGCATTGTTTTTCAAAAAATGCCCGCGAAGCTTACCACAAGGTATACAAAACATTCAATGTTCCTCGAAAAGTTAGTGTTATTTCCTTATGGTGCCATACTGGATTTGTTTAACTTTGTTAAAATATCTGTCTAATTTGAGTTTGGTTGCTTCATTTTTAGAGAGAAATGAAGTGCTGTCCATACGAAATATAAAGCAGCTATAAGCAAAGGGGTAACAATAAAGCCGATAAAAAGGATAGATAAAGGAAAGCTGAGAACCGGACGATATGTATTTGTTTGATAGACAAATTGATAAGCTCCTACAAAAAAAACATTAAGACAAAAAAGAGACATTCGGGCAACGTTTTGAAGTTCCTGAACCGCTTTTTCTCTGGTTATTTTCGACATTTCATTTGTTTCTGCCTTACGTAAATACAAAAAGGCATCTTTGAAGATGGGCATCTTTACATCAAAAAATACAAAAGCGGCATTACATACCAAAACAATTCCTGCCCAAACCATAAGACAAACGATAGTAGAAGTTCCATATGTATCTACAGTCTGCCCCAATCGCATTGGAAGCTGTTCGACAGTAGAAACAGCATAAGAGATATGCAATATTAGGGGAACAATAGGAATAATATGACTGATCAAAAACATGCTTATCTAAAAACTCGTTCGTAAAGAATTTATTAAATCGATTCGCATTCCAAAGTTATATCCGGAAAGAGCTTGGCCGTTTTCTGTATATCCTCCTGTATTGATGCCGATAACACGACCGTAACTGTCAAAAAGAGGGCTTCCGGAAGTACCTGAACTCGTAAATGCAGAGTGCTGAATAAGCACATTTTCTTCCAAAGAACGAGAACTCTGGTCAAGAGCTGTAATTCTCCCTATTTGGCCGGTAATAAAAGTAGCCTCAGGCGCTCCAGGATTGGCAAGACGTCCCGGAAAACCGTAAAGAAAAACAGGCATTCCGGCAGAAATTTTCATCAGTTCTTCAGTCGGAGCTATTGCTACTGCGTAAGGAACTCTTCCGGATATTTTAAGAAGACCTACATCCGGTGAAATTTGCCCGCTTTTATAATTTGCATGAGCAATTCCCTTAACGATTTGATACTGAGATGACGGTGCCCCGTTCATAACAGCAATGGGATTTTGAAAATGAGAAACTGCAAGTTGTACACAATGCGCATTGGTAGCTAAAGTATCGGAAGCAATAGAAAATGCGGTACAAAACCCCTGATAATTTGAAGCACCAGGAGATATTCCGGCTAAAAGAAAAACTGTATGTCTGTTTGCTGTTGCTATCTGAGCACCGACTGCTTCGCCGTAAGCAATTTGTGTTTGTTGTATATATTGTACACTTCTGTTTTTATACAAATAAATACCAAGACCGATTGCGCTTGCCGCCATAATTAGTATTGCAGTACTCACAAAAAGCTTTAGTTTGAAACTCAATTTGCGGGTCTTTTCCTCAACCATTTTCTCAAAATAATCGGTTGATTTTGAAGTACCGGACTTTATCAGTCCGGCCTGGGCTAACGCTTGGCGGACAAGCATTCCTACTGTGCGATCACCGTATTTGGCTTCTGACGATTGCTTCTTCACAACAACAGTATCTGCACTTGGGGGAAATCCCTGAAGATCAATTCGTATTTTGGGCCCGTTGTGTCCCAATTGAACTATTTCTCCGGAAACAAGTATTGCTGATTGAACTCTTCTCTCAGAAACAATAAGCCCGTTGGATGATTTGTTATCCACAATCTCAGCAGTTGTCGGAGTTATCTTTATCTCTGCATGTCTGCCCGATACCATCGAATGAGAAGGTCCGTCGAAAACAACATCATTATCTGACAAACGACCTAGCTTAATAACCGTTTTGTCTTTAAAGACTATTGGAGTTTTGTCTTTACCTTCGATAATGCAAGTAATGGTAACGGTTAAACTCATAATGCCTATTTGTAATATATCAAAAAGAGAAATGATTCCAGATTTATAGGAGATATAAAAGTAGATATTAAAATTCTAAAGCTTTTCATTTACGGTATTCGTATCCTATAGAAACTTGTGAGTATTTTGAACTTAGTGTTATAAGTTTTATGCTTTGGCTTAACATACGGAGCATAGGTATGAAAAAAATTCTAGCTGTTGCAAAAAATACCTTTAGGGAAGCTATTCGCGATAGAATTCTCTACGGCTTTTTATTTTTTGCAATTGCTCTTATTTTGTTTAGTTTGGTAATAGGTCAGCTCTCTTTTAACGAAGAACTTAGAGTATCGATTGATATCGGAATGGCCGGTATTTCTTTATTTTCGGTATTGATGGCTGTTTTTTTGGGCATTACGTTGCTTCACAAAGAAATTGAAAAGCGTACATTGTATACAATTTTATCCAGACCCATATCCAGACCGGCCTATCTTCTAGGAAAATATATCGGTTTGTCCGCTACAATGCTGGTTCAGATCCTGCTTATGATGGCTGTTTGGATTCTTGTTTTAAAAGCCCAAGGAGCAAATCTTCCTATCGGTATATTGCCGGCATTGCTGTTGATTTTTTTTGAAACCCTCCTGGTTACAGCCGCAGCTTTGTTTTTTACGTCATTTTCGAGCCCTTTTTTGAGCGGGCTTTTTACAATCGGTTTGTTTGCAGCAGGTCGCAGTGCTGACTTGCTGCTCGAATTGGCAAAACACAAATCAATGGTCGCGATGGCACCTGTTCTCAATGCGGTCAGCACAGCACTGCCCAACTTTTATTTGTTTTATCCGAGCGGTAAAATGGTTGAGGGTACTTGGGCTACAGTACACGCTCAATTCATATCATCCGGCTATCTTTTTTCTACCATGGCCTACAGTATGGTTTATTCGGCCGTCTTTTTATTGTTTGCAGCAGTATTGCTTTCATCTAGGGATCTAATCTAGTGAAAACCGATATGGGGCAAACCGTATCTCGAATAATCGGATATGTGCTGCTGGCAATAGCAGTTACAATATGTGTTTCGGTTTTAAGAATGATGACAGACGGTTCTCGTAAGCTTTTAGATGCTGAAAGAGCCATGGAAAAAAATGACAGATTAACAGCAATTGAATTTCTGGAAGATGCGGCCAAGGCTTATGTACCCGGTTCTCGTCATGTGATCAGAGCTCATCGCGAGTTAATCTTGCTTGCAAAGGCCGCCGAAATACGAGGAGATCAACAGACAGCAATTAAAGCCTGGGAGTCGCTAAGACGCTCTGTTATTGCAACACGTCATATCTTTCAGCCGAACGCAGATGTTTTAAAAAATGCAAACCAAGCTATCGTTAGGATCAGGACCGAACAATCACCGGATTTTCCGCCAAATGATCTGATTGCTCTGCCAAAAGATCCTTTGCCGTTTTTTTCAATAATGATGTTTTTAGGACTTCTATTTTGGATAACCGGAGCCACTCTTTACACCCTTCGTCCCATGAAAAAAGACAATTCCTTTTGGATTTCCCCCGTCTATTCAGGAATAACCTGCATTGCTGGACTGGCAGCATGGCTGTTAGCTGTTTGGGCAATATAGCAATAAAAAGTAAAAAGTTGTCTCAAAGTTACACAACTTTTCAAAAATTGTTGGTAGTTGCGATTTATTTTTAGGGTCTAATATGGAGAACTTGAACTTGCAACCTACACAGAGTTTGTGTGTCTTAGATCGGTAGTTAGGGGACACTGTCTTGTATCTCTTGTATTAAAATTGGCATTAACTTAACCCAAATCTTTGACATTGCGGCTCTTCGGGGTAGTTAGGTGGGTAGTTAGGGGACACTGACCTGTATCTCCATTTTGAGATATTACAAGCAGGGGGTAGTTAGGGGGGTAGTTAGGGGACACTGACCTGTATCTCTTGTATTAAAATTGGCATTAACTTAACCCAAATCTTTGACATTGCGGCTCTTCGAAAACTAAATCCTGTCCATTTTGAGATATTACAAGCAGGACTTGTTTTTAGAATTATAGAATGAATGGAATAGCATAAGCGTGTCTATTGTCTTTGGTAGAGAGTATAGCCAATTGGGGCGCAACTATGCTTACTCGATCATTCTGAAATCTCAATTAACAGTTAGAGGCGGACTGTTCTAAGATACGATTTCTCTCTGCGGCCTCAAACTTGTATGAAGTCCACTCAATTGTCGAACCGGATTTTTTCTTCTCAAGTAGGTCTTGGCAATTCTCAATTTTTCCAGCTTTTGCTTCACATATTCTTCTGAACCGATAACTACTCCATCTGTGAAATGACGAATACGTTTAGCAAAAAGACCTTCTGTTTTAAAGCCATAAGCTTCTTCTTGTTTTAATAACCTGTTAGAAATCGAAGCTTGATTTTCTTTAGTCTGCACACTTCCTCTGTAATAAACGGCTGATTTGTAATCTAAAAGAGCATCATTATGAGACCTTCGGCCAGTAATTGAAGTCAGAGACGCCATCCATTTGTCATCTTTCATTTCGCGATAATAAAGAGACGAACCGTCATAGTTTTCCGGACGCTCTACGATACCTGCTCTAACCGGATTTAGTTCCACATAAAGCAGACAATCAAACATCGCCTTTTCGTCTTCAAGCAAAACACTCTTAAACCTATCAGCCCAAAAACGCCCACGTCGATTGTGAGTATAGTTAAACCAACGAGCAATTTTTGATTGAAGACTGCGCATTAACTCAGACACATCAAAAATTCTTTTTTCGAATCGTTTCCAAGCAGAGTCAAACCAAGCATCAAGTATAAGGTCGGTATAAAGAACAGAAGCTCGTTCTCGAAGTTCTTTTCTTGTCATTGGTTGAGGATCATCCATGCGAACAATCAAATGATAATGATTGCCCATAATGCAAAATCCCAAAATCTCGCAGCAGTAAACCCGAGAGAACAATCGGATAAAATCAACAATCTTGCGACGACAGCGTTTGTTATCAAGAGGATACTCGCCGATAACCCCGGCAACCCGTCCGCAAAGGTGATAAAAAGCTCCTGAGTCTTCTGCCTTTATTCTAGCCAACCGAGCCATGCCGCCCTCCTTGAAGTAAACATTTTTGAGGATAGTATATTTTTAAGTGCTTTGCAATATAAACGTCAGTGTCCCCTATCCTCCACCTATCCTCCACCCTATCCTCCCTCCTCCCTATCCTCCCTCCCTATCCTCCTCGCGCCAAGGAGAACAGGAGGCACTGCTGGAAGAGTTTCGTGTGTACTTCAACG
>CAYWLQ010000195.1:0-8873 GCA_964458775.1 uncultured Myxococcales bacterium
AATATAGAGAAATAGCATGAGACGGCTGCTTACGCCTTTGTATTACCGCTTACGTACGCTTATAGTTTATTTATTTTCAAGAGCCTTTTTTCTTGCAGACGAAATGGTTCCGTTTGCAATCAATTCGGCAATTATAATAGAGACATCATCAAGCGACTGTCGTCCCGGTCGATTTGCCATGGTAATAATCCATCGTTCGTTCGTATCATTTGTTTTAAAAAACACATTATCACTAAACCATCCATCGGCATAACCGGCTTTGTGATAGATTTCAATGGGCCTGCTTTTAAAGGCGGCTCTAATTCCTTCAGCGACACCGCCCTTCGCATACTTGCCTCTTAGTGCACTTCGCAACATTAATAAACTTTGAGGGGAAAGTTTATAGCGTTCAGCGGCAGGCAACGTTTCGTGCATCATTACTCTTCTCATTGTTTCCGCAAGCTCAATAAGTGAAGTACAATTTCCTTCGTTTTCGCAAAAAAAGGATTCTTCATTTTTTCGTATAGGCAGTGATTTTTCCTTTTTGCCGTCAAAAATATTGACAGCCGGAGATATTCGATTGGTGCACTTGCCGGTTATTGGATTTTTGGTACGTCCGGAATAGCATCGCAACATGACTGTGTCTGTAAAACCGTTCTTGGGTGTTAGAAAATATCGATTTAGTCGGTAAGATCCCACAATATCTACCAAACGATCAAACTCCGGATTTTTGCTGTCAGTAATCGCACGATTTAAAATTTCTTCAAATGACTGTGAGAAAGGGCCGTCTTCATATTGATAAGTAACGATGGTTTTTCTAGGGTTAAAACCCATCGCGCCAAGTTGCTGCAACGCTGCTATCGCAGCATATAACTTAACTGTTGAGGCAGGCCACCAGTTATCTCGATCTTTTGAGGTATTGAAATAGTCCATTCGATAGTATTCAAATCCTTCCGCACCGTCCGATACAATTTCCATTATCAAAGCCTTAAAGGTCGGAGGAACCGAAAACCCCTTTTCTTGAAGCAATCTCGGAAGCAGGTCTGAGGTGACCTCGTGAATTTTAGAGGAAGAAGAAAGCATTGCCGGCTTTACTACATCTTTAGAAACAGTTACGGTCTGAAGGAAAGTTTCATAATCATCTGCTGATACTGAACGATTAGGATTATCACTTTTATTGTTTTGAGTTTCGAGAAAAGCTTCTACAGGCATGGTCATTAATATAGAAAAAAAAGCTAATGATATACTAGTTTGGATCCCCTTTGTCCATGGGAGATTTGATTGTATATGCGAGTATAATATCACTCGACGGAACACCGGATATATTTCCTTTTTAATCATTTTACCCAGTTTTTTGTCGACACCAATATTAGATGACATAGAACGCTATTTCCCTATTTTTTCTTTTTGTTCAATATAGAGTTTTTCAATTTCTTTGCTGCTTAATAAAGAATCAAAAACCTGATACTTTAATATTTGTCCTTTAAACTTACCTTTTCTGACTATAGGAAATCCCCTTTTTCGCATCTTAACCTTGCTGCTTGCACGTTTTCGACCGTCCACATAAATTCCCCATTCGTCTCCTACTTTTCCGCCATTATGATACCAAGCTATATGATGCCATTTTTGATCAAATATTTGACCGGTATCCAGAAAAGCCCCGGTGCCTTTCTCAGCATATATAAAACGAAGGCTGTTTGGGGTAGTACCGATATTAACTGAATTACGAAGAGACCCCCTTATTATCAACGGAGTACCCGGATCTATATCTGTAGCTCTCAACCAAAATGATACTGTTTGAGGTTCCGCCAAACTCAATATTCCAAGACTGTTTTCTATTCTGGCAGCTCTTGTGAGAGCCACCTCTTTATCAACCCTTCTATCAAAAGGCACTATTTTTAGATAGTTATTGGGATTGTTTGCGATGTTGATTTGGTATAGCGACGAACTATCGTAGTATTCAAGCAAAGGACCGGTTTCCCAACGTTTCCCTGTTCCTTTTCTGGATTGGGTTGCAAACGCGAGACCTCGTGAGGAAAGCACAAGGTAGTCAAGATTGGGAATCGTCCATGCCGGAAATTTCCAACGATAAATATCGTTATTGGAGAATTCCGCAAAGCCCTCTCTATCAAACCAGATTTTGGTTTCCTTACCAAATCTTGCGTTGGTCCATTTTGCCATTTCATATCCGCCAAAGCCCCAAGCATCAGTTATAATTATATTGTGAACATTTAGAGGGTTTGTGTAACAGAAATAGAAAGGTGATACATGTATAAGCTCAACAAACGATATAGCTATAACAAAAATAAAGACCAAAAATCTTTTTTTTGTCAGGTCCAAAAACATAATACTGCCGGCAATTGCGTAAAAAGAATATGTCAGCATCTGATATCGACTGGAAGCGTAATATCCGGTAAGGCTTAGGCCGAAAATGTAAAAAAACCCTAATATAAAAGCAACAACTATATAAAAAGCGTGGGTAATGCGATTACGTAACGGTTTGTAAAACCATTGCAAAACCCCTATTGACAGGAGAGTAAACAAACCGACAAGTGTTACAATATCTACAGTCGTCAAAAAAACATATATGTTTGCAAAAAGACTATCCCAGAAGCCGGCCCCTCCTCGATATCCCTTTTTCAGTGTTTCAAAGAAAGCTGGATCAGATGTCCCTTTCACCGCAACATACATAATGAAAGGCAAAATCGTTGCCGACAGAACTCCAAAGAAATGACGTTCTGTATCTATCATTGATCTAAGTGTTCCAAATATCCGCCCTTTTAAAAGCAGATGCTCAAATGAGAAAAACAATACAACTATAGCAAACGGTTTTAATAGAGGAGCTATTATTACACATCCTAGTGTCCCTTTCCAAAATATACTATTGTTAACCCATGCAGCAGGAAACATAAGATAGTATCCAAAAGAAGACAGCGCAACTATTACAAGCCATCCGAAACTTAGAACACCAAATTTCTTATTTTCTATGAAACCGAGTATGTACCCCCCTATAAATACCAAATAAAAAATAAGAAAAAAATATGTTGCAGCGAATTTACTGAGTAATGCAAAGGCCAAAAATAAAGATGCTATTAGAACATATCTAAATCTTGTCGTTTTAAGATAAAGCAAATAGGCAATAGAGGATACTGCCCCGGATGACCACATCGTAGCATCCGGATTAACTATTTGAGACAAACCAATCAGGGTCGGGTTGGTTGCTACAGCAGAGGTAATTACCAATGCATATGTTTTATTTAATAGGACAGATAAAAATCGGTAGATCAACAAGATCATTCCTAAATTAAATAATACAATAGGAAGTCGCCAATAGAACAGAAAGTTTTCGATTGTGTCATATTGATAATCTTTAATATCTGCAAATAATGTAACAATGCCGGCTAAAAGCGATGGAAAAATACCCGGCTTGTCATTGATATAAGTCTGTTCCCATTCGCCGTTAGCTAAAGCCGAATACAATTGAGGAATTCTAGCGTATAACCATTTTTCTTCATCAACAGTAATAAACTGTCCCAAATGATGTAATCCGAACCCTAGAAATATTGAACAAACTAGAAATATACCAATTTCGTGCACATATGTAAAACGCGCAATATAATCATCTATTTTTGTCAAATAACTGTTCAAATTCTTATACATAACCGCTCGCATTATTCTCGGATTGCATTATTAAGGGTTCTTGTTTGCTCATACAATGCAAGCTCCCGCCCTCTTCAATAATCAATGAACAATCAATTCCCACTATTTCTCTGCTTGGAAATACCTGTCTAAAAAAATTAAGAGCCTCCTCATCATAAGGAGATTTATATGTCGGAATAACAACTCCGTTATTTACGAAAATAAAATTGAGATAGGAAGCAGGAAGAACTTCTGAATCCATTACGCGTTGTTCAGGCAACGGCAGAAAACTTATTTTTAGTGGACGGTTACCTGGACGCCAAGCAGCAATTTGATCATGTGCTTTTTGAAGAATCTCATAATTTGGAGATTTTGGATTGTCTTCTTTTGCAATGACTAAATGATCGGTACTGAGAAATCTAGCAAAATTATCAATATGCCCGTCAGTGTGATCTCCTTCAAGACCCTTTTCTAGAATCAACAGATCCGTAATTCCTAAAGCATCTTTTAATTGTTGAACTACGTTCAAAAGCAGAGATTCTTTATTTCTCATCGGTCCTATCAAGCAGTCTTTAGTTGTAATACCAAAACCTGTACCGTTAAGTTCAATCGCTCCTCCTTCGAAAACGACCGGATAGGTTGAAACAGAGATTCCCAAAGTATCTGCTATTTTGTAGGGAACTTGGTTATCCGTGTCCCATGGAGGAAATTTTTTCCCCCATGCATTGAATTCAAATGAAACAATGTGTTCTTTTTTGCATCTTTCAACAAATATCGGACCGTAATCTCTTATCCAAATATCATTTGTGCTGATTGCAAAAATATCGAGTCCGTAAGTCGATTCATTGTTAAGCTCTTTCGGCAGAGACAATATCAATTCGTGAGGAACCAACAGTGCAACTTTCTGAAATCGGCGAATAATTCTAATTAGCTCAATATAGAATTCTCTAATAGCAGGTCTTTGTCCCCAATTGCTTTCATTGTGCGGCCACGACAACCATATACGTTTCTGATTTTCCCACTCCGCAGGGTATCTAATCATCAATCTATCCATCTCTTAAGTAATCCGTTATATTGGTCTATTCGACGGTCTCTGAAAAAGGGCCATGCACGACGTTGTTCTTCCATTTCTTTGGTATTGATATCTGCCTGAAAATAACCCTCATCATTGTCCAAACACTTTAGTAGAATTCTACCGTTCGGTCCCGCTAAAAAGGAATTTCCCCAAAAACACAGAGACCCTTCTTTCCCAATACGATTTACTGCTGCAACAAAAATACCGTTGGCGATTGCATGCCCCCTCATGGATACCATCCAAGATTCTAGTTGGTCTGCGTACAAACGCTCAGGTTCTCGCAAGTCCCATCCAATGGCCGTGGGATAGATCAAAATATCAGCACCGCCGAGCGCCATAAGTCGGGCAGCCTCCGGAAACCATTGATCCCAGCAAATAAGCACTCCCAGTTTTCCAAGAGATGTTGAAATAGGAGTCATGCCGGTATCGCCGGGATGAAAATAGAATTTCTCAAAAAATCCTGGATCATCCGGAATATGGCTCTTTCTGTATATTCCCGAATAGGTACCGTTACGGTCGAATACAACAATTGTGTTGTGATAAATTCCGACATTACGTCTTTCAAAAAAAGGAAACACAATAACAGAGTCCTTTTCGTCAGCCAATCGAGCAAATCTTTTTGGATAGTTATGTTCAAGTCCAATAGCCAAATCAAAAAAAGCTGACGATTCCTCCTGTGGAAAATAGGGCGCATGGCAAAGCTCCGGTAGTATTATAATTGTATTAGGACTTGCACATTCGCGAATGGTTTTTTCAAACCAATCGAGAGTTGCTTCGGCGGTTCCGCGCCATTTTCCTTGAAGCCAAGCAATTCTTTGTTCTTTCATGTTTATTCTCATCAACAGTGTTGTGTTTCGCAAATATCTATAACAGTTTTAAACAAATATCAGACAACATATACAAATACATTTTGGCTTTGTCATGTAAGATATGATTATAGATAAAAATCCTCTATTGGCAAAACTATTTATCCTTGTCGATTCTACTGATAATCTCAGCCTTACCTTGAATTTCGACGGGATTTCTATCTTCTAAATCAACTGAAGATTCCCAGCTGGTGTCATTAGGCCGGCTGTCTTTATCGACTTGTCGACCGCTTGGCGGATTGTCTGTGCTCCACTTCCATGTATATGAACGAGACATTCTAAAAGGAAAACCGAACGGATAAGAACCTTTCTGAGCTCTCATTGCTTCTTCGGCCGCTCTATATTCCGCCATTCTAACTTCACTTCCCGCTGCGATATATATGAAAATAGAAATAAGCCCCAAATTGAAATGACCGAACAAAACAGCATATAGAAGTCCCGCACCGGCCAGAAGTCTTCCTATTTTTGCCGCAATTCTAGTTGCGGTTAGATGATCACGCTTTAGCGCCAAAACTCCTCGAAGTACACGTCCTCCATCCATTGGTAAGGCAGGAACAAGATTAAACAATGCGAGTACAAGATTAATACCAAAAAGAATTGTTACGGCTTCAAATATTACCTTAGGTAAAATCGATATAGCAGGAAGAGAAAAAGCAAGTCCGGCAGAGACTGCGGCAAGTGTCAATGACACTAGCGGACCGGCAACCGCTATTATAATCTCTTGTTTCGGATTTTTCGGCATTTCGGTTACACGAGCAATTCCTCCTATTGGAGTCAAGACAATATCTTGTGTACGAATACCAAAATGGGCAGCAGTAAGAGAGTGTCCCAGTTCATGAAGTAAAACAGAACCGAACAACAATGTTACCAACGAAGCCCAAATAACAACATCTATGAGTCCGCTTATCGGCATTAAATTATAGGTTAGGAAAGGTACCAACACCATTGTGAAATGTAAACGGATAGGAATCCCAAAAAGCTTTAAAATTGTCCACGACATCAATATATACTGCACATGAAGCAGTGCCTTTCTTGATCACATCCTTCATATAACGTAGGATTGTGTTGAAAAAAAGGGTTTCAGGTCCAAAAGAAGCTATATTTTAGATTAGAGGTCAAGATAATGGATTTTCTAAAGGGACTGTTTAAAGTGTCGGTTATCATAGCAACGTTATTTGTTATAGGAAGGATCTTCTTCTTTCAAGTTGCCAGAACAGAGAACTATTCGATGGTTCCCAATTTATTGTCAGGAGATGTATTTCTGGTCTATACAGCCGGAACTTTGGGGCCGGGAGAGGTCGCAATTTGTAAGGATCCCGAAAATCCTGGAGCAATGGTCGTGGGAAGAATCATGGGTGTTCCCGGTTCCACTTTTGAATTGAAATCAAATACTTTGTATTTAAACAGCAATAAAATTGAGAGAGATTCAGTAACGTCCGGAATAATGTACGTTGACAATACTTCCAATGAAAATGCTGAGTTTGAAATTGTAACTGCAACTGAAAAAGTTTCCGGCCATGTATACAATGTTGCTCTTATGGACCGTGCGGGTGATAAGAACTTTTCTAAGTGGGAAGTTGATAGCGGTTTTTTTATTATAGGAGATAATAGAAATCGCGCCAGAGACAGTCGCATTTTTGGTGAAATTCCTATTGAAGACTGCGTGGGAACACCGTTTATGATAATCTGGCCGGCTGATGACAGCGGCGATTTCAAGTTTAAGAATCGCTTTTTGCAATGGATTTATTAGATATGAGAAATTTTACGTTTGCATTTGCAATAGCAGCAACATTAGCAGTGTTTTATCCGACAGCCGGTTTAGCTGATCAAAAGATACAAAGCACAAATAGTATTGAGCCTGACTATTATCCGGCCGTCAAACAAGAACTCGCAAGAATGGGCTTTTCTGCCAGATGTTTTGATTCCAAAATGTTATGCACAGCAAATGCGAGTCTTGATGACAAAAACCAAGTCGAGTTTACTGTTCAATACAGTACAGTAACGGATACAGTATATATACAAATACCAAAATTCATCGAGTTGCCTCAAGGACAGAATCTAGATGCTGATACTTCATTGCAGTTGCTGTCACATAACGCAGAAATGGTTGCTGCCAAATTTGAATGGGATAAGATAAAATATGCAGTTCGACTATCCACAGTTATCAGCACTGATAGCAATTTTGATCGAAAAGCCTTTCGTTCTCAGCTGAAAGGCATGCTTAAAGTAGCAGCTGAACTTCGCTCAAAGTTATTGATCGGCGATCAAAACACCAAATAGTATTGGAGAGCTTTATATTCTTAAAAAAGATTCTTTAGGTAGATAACTATTACAGTTGTCTGTCCTCAATCACAAATACATTACTTCCACTTTTTTTAGGTATTTCTTCTCCAAAAGATGCGCAATTCGACGAATGACGTTTCTACGAATATCAAGTTCTTTGGGCAGTCGAGGGTCTTGATGCGCTTGATTAATCCTAGTGCCTACGGCAAATAGAATCACATCAGAAGATAGAAGAAGTGATAACATCTTGTGATCTGTTCCTTTTAGATCATTTTCAAAAGGAGTTTCGTTCTCCAATATTGAAGCAACTGCGCTAAGGGTAATGGTTCCTTCTGTGACAAGGTCAACACCTTGCATTAAGCCGCCGGGCGGAATACCACGACGAAGGTCATTCATGTTTTCAAGAGATACTTCAATTTCAAGATTGAGTTCACGGGCAATAATTTTTGAGGTGGTGCCGCCGGATATAATTTTCGTTCCCTCAAAGTCTCTAACTAAACAGGCTGCGTCCAAATCTCTTGCAGGATCCGCAGGAGGGCCGGTTAGAACAAGAGCTTTTCTAGGCGCACGAACATATATCACTCCGCAAGATATGTCATCTGCCGCAATATTATTGTCGTTTCTAAAAGCACGGTCAGCGACTAGCTTGCTCAGTCCCGTCGCTGATATTTTTGGTTCTTTGCGAACAGTTAATTCTAAAAAATCACAAAGCCCCTTTTCTTCCCATCCCATTGAAAAGCCTTGACGACCCAAGCCCGATTGCGTAACTCCGTCCGAAACCAAAACAATTCGGTCACCGACTTTTGTTTGAAAGGTTGATATCTTTAGATTGAAAGGCTCTTTTCTATCCCTGTGAACAGTTACGGTAGAGGTTTCCAACGGTAAAACATCTCCGTTTCTTATAAGCAGACAAGATGGATTTTCATATTCGACTATGCGCGTGCTTCCCCAAAGGTCCATCTCCACGATAGTAAAGGTCACTACTGTCCAAAATAGCGCACAATCGTCCTGACCGGTCGTGCGGTTGTTGA
>CAYWLQ010000196.1:0-4992 GCA_964458775.1 uncultured Myxococcales bacterium
CTGATACTGACACTGATACTGACACTGATACTGACACTGATACTGACACTGATACTGACACTGATACCGATGCAGACGCTGATGCTGACGCGGACACAGACACCGATTCAGATACGGAGTGGACAGAGAATTCGATTGCCTACACCGGCTGCTCCATGGCCAACAATATCGGCAATGGGTATAAGCGGGTTGGCGGCAAGATAATGTGGAACTCGGACAATTATCAAACTGGTGCCATGGTGGTCCAAAACTGGACAAATCCCAACAGCTCTTCCTGGAATCTTTTCAAGCAAAAGATGGCTGCGAATGGCGGAATAGACAAGGTCAAGGCGATCATGGTTCAGATCTGCATCTTCAGCAGCCGGGCAACGGATCAGGAACTTCGAGACATGGTCAATGCCGCACGCGCTAACACCAACCCGGGCACTCATATCTTCATCGTTGGTCAACCGCAGTATAACGCCGGACATACTTGCACCCTTGCAGGCAGCGGAGGTGCCGAGTGGACTGACCAAAAAGCGCAGGAGTTGGCAAACGACCCAAGCATCAATGAAAACATGACCTACCTCGGGAAGTTCATGCTCAACAATAATTCAGGCGAAGTAATGTCAGATAGCTGCCACGCCACCTCCGCAGGTGAGGACGCGATGGGAAGGCAGGCAATGGCATTTTTTGGCGGTTAACCTGGAGCAATCAGTGTTTTATCGGATATTGTTTATCGGGATTATCTACCTCGGCGGTTGTGGAAACGGCTCATTTCCATCTGTAGAAGGAAAAAATGACGTCGATAGGGAACACATCGGCCAAACAAGCACTTGGAATGCAACGTCACAGAGCTGCAAAGGTCTGACCGCAACCTGCGGGCCGTCGGGGAACGAAAACTGCTGCAAAAGCCTTCTTGTCCCCGGCGGCACATTTAGTCGGAGCTTCGATGCCGTGGACTATTTAGATCCTAGCTATACGGCGACGGTGAGTGACTTTTATCTAGACAAGTATGAGGTCACAGTAGGTCGATTCCGAGCGTTCGTGAACGCAGGTATGGGCACGCAGAACGACCCTCCATCAGAGAGCATGGGTGCCCATCCGAAAATCAAAGGTTCCGGATGGCTCTCCGAGTGGAATGACAAATTGCCGGCAAGCACTACCGCGTTGAAAAATTTCCTAAAGTGCTATGAGGACTATCAGACATGGACGGACAATCCGGAAAGTAATGAAAACAAACCCATAAACTGCCTGGACTGGTACACGGCGTTCGCGTTCTGCGCTTGGGATGGGGGAAGGTTGCCGACCGAAGCAGAGTGGAACTACGCTGCCTCCGGAGGCAGCGAACATAGGTACTATCCGTGGTCGAGCCCGCCGGCCTCGACTACCATTGATGACAGCTACGCGGTCTATTGCGGAGGCACGTGCAACATGCAGAACGTCGGGTCGAAGTCCCCCAAAGGTGACGGGAGGTGGGGGCAGTCAGATCTGAGCGGGAACACGTGGGAGTGGACGTTGGACTGGGATGCGGTCGTGTACCCCATGCCCTGCCGGGACTGTGCCGTTGTAACTGCAGGCAACTACCGGGCGTTCAGAAGCGGCAGCAACGACGATCTCGCCCCGACTCTACGATCGGCTACCCGCCACGTCTACACCCCCGAGTACCGCGGAGTTATCGGTGCGCGTTGCGCAAAAAGCATTGAAGAGTCATTTACAGAAATTTCTAAGTAAACTGTGCAGCCTTAGTCAATTTCCTATACAATGCGGTTAGAAACCCGGCTTCGTTTTCGCCGGTCGAAACGGAAGGAGCTTGTCGATGTCAATGCGTTGTTCTGAAATTGCTAAGCTAATTCTATTATCACTTTCTGTGTCCGTATGCAGCAATGACGTTACGTCATCGGCGGACAACGAGACAGATACAGCAGACGATGAGGAGATCAACACCGATACTGACACTGATTCTAATACTAATGCGGATTCAGATGCTGATACAGATGTTGATGCTGATACAGATGTTGATGCTGATACCGATGTTGATGCTGATAACGATGTTGATGCTGATACCGATATTGATACTGATACTGATACTGATACTGATACTGATACCGATGTTGATACTGATACCGATATTGATACTGATACTGATACTGATACCGATACCGATGTCGATACTGATACCGATGTCGATACTGATACCGATATCGATACTGAAAGTGAAACTCAGCCTAGTGATGATACCGAGTCTTCTTCTCAGACAGATTCTACTGATCCGGATGTTTCTACTGATTCCGACTCATCCTCTGATTCTTCCGACTCGTTCGGTATAAAACAAATTTACCCATCGATTCCCGGCGGCAAGAATTGGCAGGCCAAATGGGACGACAACCCCAGAACTTTCAGCTACGAAGATCCCGGTGATCCATGGTTTGATGCGGATCACGGCAACGCATCCTATAAAGTGGAGGGTGACGGCACTCTTAAAATTTCGGGAAGTGTGCCCCGCATGTATGTCCACGATCCGGCCCTCGAAGATCAATGGCGAGATGTTGAGATAACCATGTACTTCATGAGAACAGCCGACAACGGTCCCAACTGGGGCGGAATGGTCAGCATCGCCCGCTCAAACCACGGCACTACGAACAAGCCGGAGGGAGACTATCCGTGCGACACCCGCGGCATCGGCGCACGTATGAGATATGACGGTAAAATAGATTTTGAAAAAGAGACAAGTCACCCGTCATCGGCCCCCATACTTCAACAACCTTACTGGGATCAAGAGATAGGTATGCCGTTTAATACTTGGTTCGGGCACAAGCATGTGATCTACGACCTTCCTGACGGCTCGGTTAAGCAGGAGCTGTATATAGACTTAACAGACGGAGCCGACGGCGGCAACTGGATCAAGCTTTTGGAATACACTGACCGCGGCGGCGAGTTCGGAGCAGGTTCCGCAGCCTGCGCTGACGGTATCGATCCGACAATGCCTCTTACCAACGCCCCAAACCGAGCCGGGTCGGAAAGCGGAAAGCCGAACATTACTGTGTATTTCAGAAGCGACAATGTCAGTGAAGACGGCCTCATTTACAAATGGGGCAGTGTTCGGGAAATCCAAGCGCCCGAGTGAACACTAACTCAACAACTTAACTCCATAACCGTTGCTATCCACGTTTTTCTCTCAAAAAACTATTCGTCGCAGGCTTCGATAATTTTCCGAGCAAGCGGAAGAAAGTCGGGCAAAAGAGTACCGACACGCTCATCGTCTGTATCGGGAAGAGAAACCAATACTATGACCAAACGCTTTTCAGGAACAGTGAAAATGAAGTTGCCGCCGTGTCCCCAAGTAGTCACAGCAGAAAGCTCCGGTACAATCCAAAAATAGTACCCAAATTCAAAAGGGACAACAGTTTGATCGATTTGTTTCACCAATGCCGCATCAAGCCATTTTTTCGGAACAATCTCTTCTTCATTTACTGCGCCTTGATTCATAATCATCTGTCCGACTTTTACCATGTCTCTCGGTTTCAGATAGAGACCGTGTGCTCCCATTGAGTTGCCTCCTGTATCCTTACCCCAGAAATGTTCCTTAATTCCAAGCTTGGAAAACAGCTCTTTTTCGGCCCACTCCTCAACAGTTTTCTGTGTAACGTGGCGAATCAACGCGCTTAGAAGATGCGGGTCTGCATCTCGATAGTAGAATTTCTCTCCGGGGTCAGCATACATAGGCTTTTTTAATATATACTCTATTGGATCGGTCGGACCTTTTACATACATTTCCACCGAAAAATCATCATTGTCAAAAGCAATGCCGGACCGCATAGTCAACAGATGCCGAAGAGTTATATTCTCTTTGTCCGGAAACTTTTTGAATCTCTCCGGCCAATAAGATGATAGTGTAGCATCTAGGTTTTCGAAATAACCTGCGCCGCGTACAATGCCGAAAACAAGGGAGGTAAAGCTCTTTGTTCCTGACTGTATATGATGCAGCTTGTCTTGATCATCAAGTTTACGGGTATATGTTTCAAAGATGAGTTTGTCATTTCGAGATACCAACAAAAGGTGCTTTTTGTCTATTCGGTCCATTAAGACAATGGACACCTAATACATAACTATTCTTACTTTTGTATCGATAACATGTTCGAATAAGACCGGCTAAACTTTATTTGAGGCAAGCTTAACCGCAAGTTTTAAGGCTGTCTGAAAACCTGCCGGGTCGGCTAGACCTTTTCGTGCAATGTTATACGCTGTCCCGTGATCAGGACTGGTGCGAATAAACGGCAGTCCCATGGTAACATTTACTGTCTGCCCTACCCCGCCTAGCTTGAGCGGAATTAAGGCTTGGTCGTGATATGCTGCCACAACACCGTCAAATTGTCCGGACATAGCATCGCGATATAGTGTATCAGCAGGCAGAGGGCCAAAGACATCAGCTATTCCCAGTTTTTTTGCTTCCTCGCAAAACGGCTGAATGATCGTTATCTCTTCTGAACCGAACATGCCATCCTCACCTGCGTGGGGATTTAGAGCTGCAATAGCAATTTTGGGAGTTTTATTTGCACAAGACAGCTTCAGCATTTCAGCAACGTGGGTAAAAGTTCGAAGCAGCCTTTTATGGGTTATCATAGCAGGTACCTCTGACATCGCAACATGAGTTGAGACCAACCCTACGTTTAGATTGTCAGCTGCAAACATCATTGTCACATCGTCATGTTGAAGACCTGACCTCTCAGCTAAGTATTCTGTATGACCTGTAAAATTAGGAATAATTGATGATATAGCATTTTTTGCAACAGGTGCTGTAACCAAAGCAGAAAAAGCGTTGGAAAGCATTGCATCTGTTGCGGCGGATAAAGCTGCAATTTGAGCTTCAGCGCAATCCGGGCCGACTTTATTGATAGGCTCTTTGGTTTTGCCGCAGTTAATAAATACAATTTTGTCTTTATTATTTTCTTCAATTTCATCCCGCCAAATAATCAACTCTTTCTGCTCGTCCGAAAGCAGGCTTTCCATGGT
>CAYWLQ010000196.1:5092-8827 GCA_964458775.1 uncultured Myxococcales bacterium
CGAGATAAAGGATCCTCTTGATCACACCAATCCGGAATTTCGCTGTCGTAGGACTCTTTGCATTCTTGTAGACAAGAAAAAGTGCTGTAGGAATATTCGCATTGATAACCGTCATCTGTCGGAACACATCTGCCGGGCTGAAGAGAATCAAGATAGGTTGCATCCCAATATTGTATTGTTTTATTGTCTGTGCATTTTCGAAGGGACGGGTTAAAACAAGATGCT
Source organism: uncultured Myxococcales bacterium (assembly GCA_964458775.1). Taxonomy (GTDB): domain Bacteria; phylum Myxococcota_A; class Polyangia; order JAAYKL01; family JAAYKL01; genus CAYWLQ01. The sequence goes on from CAYWLQ010000196.1 coordinate 5,318, forward strand.
CCCTGACATGGATGATTTACGCAAAAGCCGAGGTCTGAATCACAGTCTCCGGTTTCACAAGGTTCAGTTCCCAAAACCTCGTAATAACAATCGGCAATGCCGTCATCTTCAATGCATACACCTACAGGATCATATAAAGTTATATTAGAAGGGTCAGCACATTCTCTGGGAGGCGAATAGCAGAATATACCGTCAGCACAGGTCTTAGGCTTTGTTTCCTGGGTATCAGAGTCTTTGATTTCTGAGTCGAAAGAATCTGAATCTTTTTCTGTGTCGCTGTTTGTATCAATATCGGTATCTGTTGATTTTTCTTTGTCAGTCGCTTTTTCTGATTCAGAATCATTATTCTCACTATCTGTTTCATTTTCACCGATAAACAAAGGCGCATCGGGAATTAAATAACAACCTGTAGCTCCCTCCATCAAGAGTGCAAAAAACAATATATAATATGATTCTCGACCCATTGGCGTCATTACCTTCGGCATATTCTAGAACCTGATATTTAGTTGTCCGCTCAATATCGACACTCTCGTCGACTCCGCTTTTGTTTTATTTTTCATTTTTAAAATCATAAGAGTTGTTCCGGTAGCAATTAAAACTCCGCCTAATGCATACCCAACAAACATCATTGATTTGTGCAAATTGAGATCTGTTCTCAATGTAGACAAATCTTCATTCATTTCATCATATTCGGCTTTGTTTTGCTTTACTGCCATAGCACTGCTCAGTTTTTCCCCATCCCGCTCATCCATTGCTGATCTATGGTTATAGTAGCCTCCTATACCTGTTAAACCGGCTCCTAATACCAATGATGTAACTGATAGAGCAACTTTTAAAACCTCTCGGTTGTGTCTGACAGGTTCTGTTGTGACGGAATAATCTGCCGATTGCTTAGAAAGAGAGCTGTCATCAGTTATTTCCGGTTCCAATGCTGCGGATACTACCAGTCGCTCTCCCGGTACCAAACTAATTTGTTGCTTAAACATCCGCATTCCTTCAGATTGAATGATCAATTCATAAGTTCCGGCGGATATTTCTTCTTCAAGCGGACAGGTTCCCTTTTTTTGTCCGTCCAGCATTACTTCGGCAACATCCTTGTTGCACTTTACACTAAGAACTGCCTTTGGCGGTTCAAGCACAGCCCTAAGAGTTAATTCAGCACCGGAAACTGCTGTTACTTCTATTTCAAGAGGTTCAAGTCCTTCTTTTTGTATTCTGATCGTATGTCTTCCCGGATTTAGTACAATAGAGTCAATCAAAGGGGTATTGCCTAAATATTTACCGTTGAGCAACACATCTGCTCCTTCAGGAGCTTCGGATATTACTGCGACACCGACCATTTTGGTAATTTCTAATATGGCTGCTTCAACGGTTTTTCGTTTGGCAATAGAAATATCTTCACCTTCTTCTTTAAGATATTTCTTAAAAGTAGATAGAGCCTCCGCCATTTTAAACAACGCCTTTTGACACATCCCTATATTGTAAAGAACCGAAGCCTTGGGAACTAATCGATAAGAATCTTCAAACGATTGTAGAGCTCCCAAATAGTTCTCTTCCATAAACGCATCTACACCTTCTTGAAAGCGCTGCTTTGCTAGGTTGACATCATTTGCAAAGGCCCATCCTGTATAAACAAAAAACGCGATAAACAATGTTACTATTGACAATCTATTTTGCACGGATCTTCCTGTCTTGCATTTGATTATATATGCTGTTGTCAAATCAACCTAATCATCATATTTAGGATCGACCTCAGTGTTGAATCTGCCCTTTAATGTAGAGGTCGGCTGCTTTTTATCAGTGCTTTTCGCTGTTGTTGAACGAGTTGCCGATGCTGAATCTTTCTTGAGCGGAACATCGACTATTGCTTTGGACTTATTGTTTTCTTCTTCAGAGACAAGCTTGGAAGATTCAGACGAAGAATCATCGTGAAGCTGCTTGTCTGTTGATACATCTTTTTGTTCGGAAATTTTTGATGAGTTTTTAACTTGAGTCAAAGATTCAACAGGTAAAGAAGAGGATACGACCGGTTTTTGAGCCGACGGCGGCATATTTGAATCGGTTGAATTAGAACTTTTTAAAATAAAAAATATTGTTAACAACAAAACGAGGACCGCTGCAATCAGCGCAGTATAAACATGTTTGTATCGTTTTTTTTCACGAGCAGCAGGAACCACAGAAGGTATCGTTAAAGCAAAGGCAGGGTTAGCGCTGATTCTCGGCATTGATATAGCAGAGGTAGTTAGTTCTCGTGCACGTGCCACAGCATTTCGCATTTCATCTGCACTTTGAAACCTATGCTCAGGATCGCGATTCAAGGCACGCAAAACAATGTCTTCATAATAGGCAGGAACATCAGGGTTGTATTGGCTTAACGGCGTAATCGGATCGTCACATATTTTAAACATTATCTCATTGTATGAATCTCCGTCAAAGGGACGTTTTCCCGTTAGAGCTTCATACAGAATTACTCCTACGGCCCAGATGTCCGTACGAGCGTCTATTTCTTTTTTTCCTTTGGCCTGTTCGGGTGCCATATAAAAAGGAGTTCCCAAAATAGTGCCTGTCTTGGTCATTTCCATGACCGAGTCTTGATCCATTATTTTTGATATTCCAAAATCCAGCAGTTTTACAAAATTGTTTCGGTCGCCTACTTTGGTAATAAAAATATTATCCGGCTTTAGGTCTCTATGAACGATGTTTTCACGATGGGCGGCAGACAAAGCAGACAGAGTTTGACAAATGATATCTGCAATAACCGAATAATGAAGCGGATAAAAATCGTGTATCAGTGTTGAAAGCGGATAACCTTTTAGTACGGGCATAACCAAAAACGGAGATCCGTCATCAGCTGTTCCGAAATCTATAACCTCGCAAATGTTGTCATGTCCGATAGATGCTGCCAACTTAGCTTCACGTTTAAATCGCCTTACAGCTTCCTTTTCGGCGGAAAACTCTCTGTGAAGATGCTTTATGGCAACTTTCAGGCCGATTTCAACATTTTCGGCTCGATAAACGCATCCCATTCCCCCTTCGCCTAATACTTCTCCGACTTTATACTTGCCTCCCAGCAAGATACCCGGCGCAATACTGTTTTTAGGTATTGACATTTAGTTTACTTATTCCTGTCGCCCTTGTACATGAAGCCGAAACCATTATAGAATTCATCTATCTAATCAGTCAATAGTTAGGGTGTAATAGACAACTTTTCTTTAAATGATAAATATATTTTTTATGAATTATGACAAAATTCAGATTTCTAGGTAACGATACAACACTTGACTGTCTTGGTAATTTGCCAGTATCATTAAACTTTGTTGCAATCTACATAAAGCGTTTACTTTCTGATATTAAGGAGTCGGTTGTAATGGGTAACAATATTGTCGTTAAATCGTTTCTTTTTCTGTTTGTTATGAGTGTTATATTTGCATGTAACAGTGCTGATAGCGACAAAGATAAGGAATTACCGTCAGATTCAAATAACGGACAAGATTCTGAAATAACAAATGC
>CAYWLQ010000197.1:0-4422 GCA_964458775.1 uncultured Myxococcales bacterium
ATCCGTTAAAGCATTTAGTGTAATTCTATCTATTGCAGAATAGGGACCGAGTCTAACATCTTTTCCGTTTACAATAATTTGAGGTCGCCCCTCAACTCCGGTTTCATTAAGAAGCAGGGTAAACCTTGCGGTATTGGTTGCTTCTATAACCACTTTACCGGAGGGTTCAATCACTCCACGAATTCTACCGGGTTGCAGATGGTTTATTCTATCATCCAGAATTATCCAATATTGTCTCGAAACTCTCTCAGAAACTGTAACCAGCCTAACTTCCGGTACGGTCTTTCTTCTGGTATGTTCTCTTACAAACTTTAATATGCGCATATCCCGCCACAAAACATGGGTTAAATGATGTCCCAAATGCGCAATTTCATTGTACATAAAAGATATTCCCAATTTCTTAAGCCTGGAGGCGAAACTCCGCGCTTGACTTACATCAAATCCCGAATCTTTTACTCCGTGATAAAAAATAAAATTTGTATTAAAAGCATTTTCGGCAATAGTAAGAGACGACTCGTTTTTTAATACCAACATCTCAGCAAGTTCAGAACCTCCACCGGCAGCGTGGGTTGTCCAGTCAACAATACCTGACATAGGCAAAACCGCTGCAAATCGCCATGCATTACTCAGTCCAATTTTATAAGAAGCAACAGCGCCGTTGGATAATCCGTTTAGAAAAATCTTATCTTCATCAATGTTGTAATGTGCGCGAACATCTTCTATTACATCCAAGACATCTTGTTGAGCCTCTCCCATCCAGTGATTCTGACCTAACCCCTGAGGAGCAACGACAATCGCTTCATCTTGATGGACAATGGCGCGAAATTGGGTTCGAAAATTAGTGCGGTAATCTTTTACGGGAATCTCATGTCCGAACAAACCTGCAGCCCAAACATTGTGATTGGAGCTGCCTCCGTGGAGCGTAACGATAAGCGGCCATTTTTTTTCGGCATCGTACCATTGCGGAACATATATTGAATACATTTCAGGAATGCTGCTGAACTTTGTTTCATAGCCTCTCCAGAACAAGCCGCGTCGATTGCTGATAATGTCTTCACCGCTTTCGGCGGAGGTTACTATTTGATTTACCAGTTCATCCACTCGCTTGGCATAGTCAGGTTCTTTTGAGCGATAGTTTTTGGAGCTTTCAAAGTAGGCCTTGGCTGTAATTATAGTACCGCGAGGCACTCGTTGAACCGCAGTTGCCCCTCTTCTATTCAACAATTTAGTAATTCTCTTATTAATCGACAGCGATGGATTATTTGTTTGTATTTCAACTTGTGTATCAGCTTCAGTGTTCTCAAAATCTTGCGGCGCTTTCGTTTGAGAACTTGCGGTCCCTGCAATCCCAAAGATTGCAGCCGTTAAAAATAGAATATATTTTGTTTTCATAGGAATTTGTTAAAGAAAAAGTTTTGCGCAATATTGCCGCGAACAGGAACATCTTTCATATAAGGCATAGGATCCACAGGTTTTCCATTGACGATGAGCGCCATATGAAGATGCGGTCCCTTTGAAATACCGGTGTTGCCGCTTAAGGCAACCGTTTGTTTTTTTGATATTAACTGTCCGGGTCTAACCTTAAATCTATCCAAATGTGCATATAAAGTAACAAAATTACCCGGATGCACAATCATTACCATCTTGCCATAACCTTTAACACCGTTACTTGCATAGCCCACAATCCCTTGCTCAACCGCTTTAACCGGTGTTCCGATAGGAACTGTTATGTCTATGGCTTTGTGTCTTCCGTTATCCGCAGTAAACCCCCTGCCCAAAGGCTTTCCGGGAATAGGCCATGCCAAAGACTTCGGAGGAATATGCCCCCCTGCCCTTACTGTCCACCGATCCGGATAGGTTCCGGTCAAAAGCGCTGTAGCAGCACGTCTTGTACCTATTTCTATTGCGATCGGCTTCTTTTGGGAAACGGCAGGAAAAACCGAGAAGAACATCGAACAAAACAAAATTGCCGTGAAAGAGCGGAGAAAGTACCTGTAATTGACATCAAACCGCATTAGTCAGATATTCTTTATTAAGAAAGGCATTGCGTCAATTGAAAAAAAGCAATCTGATTATCTTTCTCGTTACGCTCAGCTGTTCAAAATTGGAGCCCAAAGATGATGCTAAAAAAGTCGACTCTGCTGCTTTGAGTGCGCAAACGACTGATACTTTGCAAGAAAAAATTATTTCAGTCTCAACATCAGACACTGAAACCCTTAAAATACCTGAACCTGATATTGTTGAGACTTTTGATATGGTTTTTATTGGCGATGTAATGTTCGGAAGATATGACGACACCGGACTTGTGCCGAACCCTCTAAATACCAAGAACGCATTTAAGTATGTCAAACATCTACTGAAAGCCGATTTGGCCGTAGCAAATTTGGAAACCCCGCTGCTCAAGGAGCCTTTCAAAGTCTGCCCTTGGCCCCCCAGACTCCGTTTTGCCGCCGGCCCTGATGCTGCAGATGCTTTGGTCGATGCCGGTTTTCATGCTGTTACACTGTCAAATAATCATGTTTTCGATATGCGTAACAAAGGCGTTGAAGACACTGAAGCACTTTTACGAGAAAGAAACATTGTTACTATCGGCGGAGCAGTTCCTAAAGGAGAAAACCCTTTTAAGGCTATAAGTATTTCAGTCGGCAAACAGAAAATCGCCTTTATCGGCATTACCACTGTAAGAAACAGCGTTGACGGACCGACCGTTCCTGACTTGCCTTATACTGCCAAAGAAGAGGAAGTTGTAACCCTATTGGCTCCGGTTATTGAAGACGCTAGAAAAACTCACGACCGCGTTATTGTCATTACCCATTGGGGAGTATCCGATGCTCCTGCTCCTACCCCCCGCAGAAGAAATACATCCCGATCACTGATAGATTTGGGAGCAGATGCAGTAATCGGCCATCACCCGCATGTATTACAAGGTGTTGAGATTTATAACAACGGCCTTATAGTCCACTCCTTGGGTGATTTTTTATTTGATGTTCTATGGGATGAACGACGACTGACCGGAGTACTAAAAATCGAGTATTCCTCAGACCGAAAGTGTCCTTCCAAGGTAATATTTAATCCTGTAGCCGCAGTACAAACTGAAGAAGGCATAATTCCCAAACCGGCTCGAAAATTCCTATTGGAATCTGTTATCGTTCGTATGGTAAATCTTTCAAAAAAATTCGGAACAACTTGGGAGCAAACCGGCGACCAGATAAACCTAATAATTCCTGACAGTTGTAAATAATAACAGAAAACAACCTTTTTTGTGCAAGTTGTATGCACCCCAAAGCTATAATCATTTAATGATCGTAATTTGTTTTCTAATAAGACTGGAGCATCAAATATGAAATGTTATACAAAACACGTATTACACATCTCACTTTGTATTTTAATTTTTACGGTGTCCTGTACTGAGGATTCTCAACCAAATTCTGAACCTGATTCCAATTCTGATTCAGATACTGTGCATGCCGATGCAGATTCAGATACTGATACTGACTCAGATACCGATACAGATACCGATACAGACGCTGATGCTGACTCAGATACCGATACAGATACCGATACAGACGCTGATGCTGACTCAGACGCTGATGCTGACTCAGATGCGGATGCTGACTCAGATGCGGATGCTGACTCAGATGCGGATGCTGACTCAGATACTGACGCTGACGGAGATCCGGATCCGGCGGAAGCCTGTCATGAAAGTGCTGAGAACTGGTTGTCAGAATGGGCTGCCTTGGAAATAGAGGTTCTGCAAGAAATTAATAGAATACGAACAGAAGGAGCAACCTGTTACAACAGCAGCGGTCAAGGAACTTATTTTGATTCCAGAGCTCCAATGACAATGAATCCAAACCTTCAATGCGCGGCAAGAGTTCATTCACTATGGATGGCAGAAAACCAAACCATGACACACGAAAGTCCGGGCGGACCTATCGGTGATACCGTTACAGAGCGTCTTAGAACCGCAGGTTATACAGGAAGAGGATGGGCAGAGAATATTGCATCAGGGTATTCCACCCCGTCTGCTGTTGTTCAAGGCTGGATGGGGTCCACCTCAGGGCATTGTACTGCCATCATGGGAGACTATTCATTAATCGGTGTGGGTTATGCCAAAGCAGATCCCGATGCTCGTCGAGGAGACTATTGGACTTTGGATTTTGGAAATTGACAAACTACAAAACAAGGAGATTTACGTTATGAATTTCTTGCATTGTTTAAACAGAGCATTGTTTGTTGTGTTGTTGTTCGGGTTCACTTTTGGTTGCACAGATAATTCTGACCATAAAAACGATATAGATTCATCAACCGAGAACGGTTCCGGTGATACCGACACCGACACTGATGCTGATACTGACACAGACACCGATGCTGATACTGACACAGACACCGATGCTGATACTGACACAGACACCGATGCTG
>CAYWLQ010000197.1:4522-8741 GCA_964458775.1 uncultured Myxococcales bacterium
ATACTGATACCGACACGGATACAGATACGGATTCTGACACAGACTCAGATATTTCTATTGCCGATCTATTAACTCCTTTTGACGCAAACAGGAGCGATCTGTCAGGTCCCGAAAGCTGGGCGACCAACTACGGAAAAACACCGGAGATTATAGTTGCAGAAAGAGAAGGAACATTGACTATCCTGGCACAAGATTATGACTCTTCAACAGCGTGGAACGCTGTCTTGCTGCAACTTAAACAAACTGCAGGCGCTTTTGCAGTCACTCAGGCTTTGACTGATTTTCCAATGCTGGATAGAGTAATGGGACTGTCAACCGATGCTCAAGGAAACATATACTATGCAACGGGAGTTGCTGAAGATGATGTTGTCAATGCAACTTATCCCGGAAATGATGAATACCGTTCAGATATTGTTAGAGTAATCAAACTAAATACTGCAGGAGAAGTCGTATTTAACATAGATATCGACACAGCAAGACATGCTTTCGATGATGATGCAGAAAAAGTTGTCAATCCGATGGTTGCAGCATCTTCGAGATTGCTTGTGGGCGGAAACGCTATCGGTCTGCTTCACGGAATCAACACAAATCCGGATCCTGATATAGGAGGCACAAGACATCAAAAGGCACTGTCTACATATCTCGACGCAACTACAGGTGATATAACCAGAGTATCATCTGTATGGTGCAGCCATTCCTTTGATCAACGACTGTTATATGACGGTTCCGGAATTATTGAAAATCATTTGGGTGACGCATATCCAAGACAGGTTTTGTTTTCTAAAAATCATAGAGGATATTCACTTTTTGATATCAAAGGTGAACTGGGAGAAAACAACACAAGAACAAGGTTGGGAAATGTAGCTCTAGTTGAAAATGACAGCACCTACGGTTACATTGCTCTTTTTTCTACCGAAAGCACAACCGATACTTCAGAGACTATCTCAGGCCCGAGAAATTTAGCTATAGTTAGAGTAAACAAGACCGACAGTTCTCTCGATAATTCCCTTCCCGACATACTGACGGTTTCTTCATCAGGAAAAACAGTAGCCAATCCGCTTCGCTGGTTAACCTCCTACACCGCAGACTCAAACAGTCATGCTGAACGGCCGAAACTCATAGCAGTGGGAGGAGATATCTATGTAGTTCTATGGGAACAATGGAACCTGCCGAGCAACAGATCTCAGTTTGCAGGAGTATACGGAATGGTAATTAATGCAGAGGGAGAAAAAATAGTGCAAGAAACCCTGATTACCGCCGATCATCATCTGCACAGAGGAGACGATGCCTTTGCAATCTCCGGAAAAGCCGGTTGGGTAACAGGCAATTCAACAGACAAGTCTCTATACATCCATTTGGTCGATAATGAACTCGCGTACCAAAGAGTAACTATCAATTAGTAGTTAAATATTCAAAATTCCATCAGTTTCAAGTGTCTCATAGTGGTCAGTAAAAAAATAAAAATAATTTGTCGATTTTTGGAAAAAAATTTTTTCTTTTCTCGATATTGCTAGAAGAGTAGCGACGCTGCGAAAAACTGAACATTGTTTTAGGCACTAATGTTTGTGTCTATACAGCTTTTACAAATTCAAAATATTTGGAGGTATAGTAATATGTCTTTAGCAAAAACCACATTGAAAGCAACAAAACATATATTCCTTCTTTGTATTCTATTTTCACTATTTACTTTGTTGCCGCTACTTGCATGCCAAGATGAATGGTTAAAATCTGATACTACAAGTAATAATTCTAAATCGTCTTCTGATGAATTTGTTTGGGATACCGAACTCGAAGGAAAGGTAGATATTCAAGGCCTCATTGTGGATTATCTTGGTAACCCTATTGCAAATGCACATGTGTCAGCCGGAAGTGATGAAATGAACACCAATGCTCAAGGTATGTTTGCTCTTGGGAAGATGACAAAGGAAGAAAATGTTATAACAATCAAGCATAATGATTATATTTCTTCTGCTGTTGTTCATCATCTGGCAGTAGAAAATAGTGCTGAGTCTTTGGTAGTATCTCTTCTTCCTCTCGGTGATCGCACTAAGCTAAATATTCTATCAGGAGGAACAGCAAAAGGAGCAAGAGGTGCAGAGGCAATATTCCCTGGCAATGCTTTAGCTAACACTTCGGGAGCCGCATTAACAGAAGATGTAGAAATTGCAATTACTCCTATTGATCCTTACCGCGACGAAGAGTTGTCAGCAACTCCCGGCAACTTCACTGCCGTTGTAGACGGAACAACGGTAATGCTGGAGAGTCTGGGTCTTATGGATATTAGCGTAGTCAATCCTAACACACTTGAACAACCGCTGAATTTGGCAGACGGAGTAAGCATTGAAATAAGAATCCCCGCTTCGGAAGGTTTAAAAGACTTTATTAAAATTGTTCCGTTATGGCGTTTTGACTATTCCATTGCACAGTGGGTTTTAGAAGGCGAAGCAACGCTTGATGATGTCAGCAAAACTTATATTGCATCAATTTCCAAGTTGGGTTTATGGAATATAAGTTTCTTTTATAAGTCGACTTGTATTACGGGAAGATTGACTGACTCAAACGGTACAGCATATAAATATCGAGCGTTAGACGTGTTCGGATTTGATTGTTTTACAAAAGTAACGGTTCGAACAGATGAGAACGGACGTTTTCTTGCACCTGCTAAAGTTGATAGCGATGTTGTAGTTAGACCTCATGCTTGGTTTTCGGAAGGTTGGCCGCCTTCTCTTATGTTACTTCGAGCAGACGAAATGAGAGTTCGTTCCGGAACAACGATAATAGACTACCTAAATGACATGGGAACATCAGTTACATGTTTGGATATAGGTAACATTGTCGGCACGGTAATCCCTTATAACGGAGCAGTAATTGACGGAGACTATGCTGTATTTAATGATAATGATATTGCAGCAATTAAGAATATTGAACGAATAAACGGTAGTTTAAAAATTAACAAAACCAATATTACAAGCATAATTCTGCCTAAACTGAAGCAGATATCAGGAAATTTGGATATGGATGACAATGAATTTCTTGTCGATGTACAGTTTCCTGGACTTATTTCTGTCGGGACTTTACGACTTAGGAAAAATCCCATTTTGTCAGATTTATCCGGTTTTAGCAGTCTAGTCAGCATCGGTATTCTTGACATTGTTGGCAAATCTGCATTTGCGAATTTCAAGGATCTTAGTTATTTAAACTCAGTCGGATCAATATTAATATACAGCAACAATGGACTTCTAAATCTTGAGGGTTTGGAACGTGTGCGCAAACTTGGATTTCTTCAGATATTGGATAGTTTATCTCTTAGATCTCTTAGCGGTTTATGCAATCTTGAACATATAGAATCATTGTTAAGCATCGAAAACAATCCTGATCTATGTAACCTTACAGGCTTGGACAAATTGCAAGAGGTAGGTTTAAATGTATATATAGCGCATAACGTTAGTTTGGAATCTTTAGCAGGTCTGGAGTCTTTATCATATTTGGGTGTGGAGTCAAACTCGTATGACATAATGAAATCTCACTACTCAATTTATGGAAACGCAAAACTTCCCAATTGTGAGGCTCATCGAATATTACAAGGCATAACATTTGACAAACCGGAATATCGAAAAATATGCATTTATCAAAACAAAACGGATTCTTGCGAAGAGTTTGTTTGTGATTAAATCAGTCCGGTTAGTATCCATCTCAGAAGTACTTTTTTCGGTCAGGGGCATCGGTCTCCTCACTGCGTAACAAAAGTAAAATCATCCATACTCGCTCGTCAACCGACACCCACAACCCTTAACAGAAAAGTGGCATTTAGAGATGGAAACAAAGCTTCCAAATGGATATGACTTCAACCGGCAAACCGCATAAGCCGTCCTACTCATTTTTTTTATTTACTTATCTTTTTTTGGAAAATTTTTTTTTGTTTTTACGAAATATATTATTGATTGACAACTTGTTGTTTATCACTGTTAGCTTTTATGTGTAGTAATTAAATTATAAAAGGTGATAATGATGTATTATTTACACACGCTTTTTGTAGCATATATATGTATAATGGTTTTTACGGCTTATGGCTGCATTGTACCAAATCCAAACTATAACCCGGATGCAGGCTCAACTGATTCAGAAGACCAAGAATCAGACAGCATTTCTGATGCAGATACTGATACTGATACTGATACTGACACTGATACTGACACTGATACTGACACTGATACTGACA
>CAYWLQ010000198.1:0-8680 GCA_964458775.1 uncultured Myxococcales bacterium
CGCGTCCCTCGTGGGCGCGGCGATTAGAGCAGCAAGTCTTCCGCTACTGTCACTCCCAAGCCCTCCGGGCTTAACGACGCAGTCGTTCATCCTAACCGCGTCCCTCGTGGGAGCGACGGTTAGAGCAACAAGTCTTTCGGTACTGTCAGTCCCAAGCCCTCCGGGCTTAACGACGCAGTCGTTCATCCTGACCGCGTCCCTCGTGGGCGCGGCGATTAGAGCAGCAAGTCTTCCGCTACTGTCACTCACAAGCCCTTCGGGCTTAACGACGCAGTCGTTCATCCTAACCGCGTCCCTCGTGGGCGCGGCGATTAGAACGGGCAAGCTTTTCATGGTAGCTAAACAGAACCCTGACTGCCTCTTCTTGTGTGCGCGGTTTTTTAGTTTTCAGCTGTTATTAGTTTTCAGCTGCTAATTAAAGTGGTAAATCAATGCATAATGGCTTGATAATCAGCCCTAAAATGTTTGTATGTACCGAATATTAAAGCTGATTAGTCTCAATTCACCGGGAGTGTCAAACATATGAAAATATTGGTTACGGGAGGAGCCGGTTTTATCGGGTCGGCTGTTATCAGGCATATTCTAAACAATACAGATAACTCTGTGGTTAATCTGGATGCTCTAACCTACGCCAGTAATACAGAGTCGTTAGAAACGGTTTCTAATAATAATTCTCGATATGCTTTTGTGCACGGAGATATTCGCAACAGAGAGTTGTTAGATCGCGTACTCAGAGAGCATAAGCCTTGCGGTATCATGCATTTGGCCGCTGAGTCTCATGTAGATCGCTCCATCGAGGGGCCGGCTGCTTTTATGGATACTAATATTATGGGGACCTACCAACTTTTGGAGGCTGCCAAAGAATACAGACAATCGTTGACCGGCAAAGAGAAAGAGGCGTTTCGTTTTCATCATATTTCGACTGACGAAGTCTACGGCGATTTGGAAAATCCCAAAGATTTGTTTACCGAAAAAACGCCTTATGCTCCGTCGTCTCCATATTCCGCAAGCAAGGCCGCATCTGACCATCTGGTAAGAGCGTGGAGCAGAACTTACGGACTGCCGGTTATTGTTACCAATTGCAGCAACAATTACGGTCCCTATCATTTCCCCGAAAAGCTTGTTCCCCACATGATTTTAACAGCATTAGAGGGAAAACCCCTGCCGGTATACGGCGACGGCAAGCAAATAAGGGACTGGTTGTATGTGGAGGATCATGCCGAAGCTTTGTATCTGGTGTTCACAAAAGGTGTTCCCGGAGAAACATACAATATCGGCGGTCATAACGAAAAAACCAATCTAGAAGTCGTAGAAAAAATTTGCGAGCTGTTGGATAAGTTAGCTCCGGCAAAAAGGTCCAGTAAGCTTTCTTCTTATAAAGAGCTTATAACTTTTGTAACCGACCGACCGGGACATGACCGCCGATACGCAATCGATGCATCAAAAATAAAAAAAGAGCTGGGTTGGTATCCCAAAGAGAGCTTTGAAACCGGACTTGAAAAAACCGTTCGCTGGTATCTTGATAATTCCAAATGGTGGACAAGAGTATTGAGCGGCGAGTACCGACTTGAAAGGCGAGGACTGTAATGAGTCTAAAAGGTATTGTGTTAGCCGGAGGATCCGGAACCAGGCTGTACCCCATTACCAGGGGTGTTTCAAAACAAATGCTGCCCGTTTACGACAAGCCGATGATATATTATCCGCTGTCGGTTCTCATGCTGGCAGGCATTAAGGACATATTGGTAATTACAACCCCTCAAGACCAAGAAAGTTTCACAAGGCTCTTAGGAAACGGAAAAGACTTCGGCATCAACCTTGACTATGCTGTTCAACCTTCACCGGACGGTCTCGCCCAGGCTTTTATAATAGGAGAAAACTTTATAGGACACGATAACGTTTGTTTGGTCTTGGGAGACAACATATTCTACGGCCAAGGGTTTTCGCCGAGACTAAAAAAGGCAGCCTTAAAAGAACAAGGGGCAACAGTTTTCGGCTACCAGGTAAAAGACCCCGAAAACTTCGGCGTTGTGGAGTTTGACCGCAATAGAAAAGCAATTTCTCTAGAAGAAAAACCAAAGAAGCCGAAATCCAATTATGCAATAACCGGACTATATTTTTATGACAATCAGGTGGTCGATATTGCAAAAAGCATAAAGCCGTCAGCAAGAGGTGAACTCGAAATTACGTCTGTCAATCAGGTATATTTAGACAGAGGCATGCTGGAAGTAGAAATGCTGGGAAGAGGGTTTTCGTGGCTGGATACCGGAACGCCGGAGAGCATGCTGGAAGCAGCGCAATTTATAGAGACTATAGAAAAAAGACAAGGCTACAAGATTGGTTGTTTAGAAGAGATAGCCTGGAGAGCCGGATGGTTAAGCCGTGAAGAATGCATCGCTGCCGGAAAGACCATGCAAAAAAACTCCTACGGTCAGTATCTTCTGTCTCTTATGGAAGAGGATATATGATACCGGTTACAAAACCATACCTGCCGCCGTTAAAGAAGCTGAACGCTCAAATACGCAAGATTTACAATTCTGAACATCTGACCAATAAAGGACCAATGTTAAAGGAGTTAGAGCAGCGTCTGACAGAATATTTGGGCGTGCGAAACTTAATTCTAGTAAACAACGGGTCCTTAGCGCTTCAGGTAGCCTACAAAGCTCTAGACCTAAAGGGTGAGGTTATCACCACTCCGTTTAGTTTTGTAGCAACAACAAGCACACAAGTATGGGAAGGCCTAACACCTGTATTTGCCGACATCAATTCAAACTCATTAAATATGGATCCGGACAACATAGAACCCTTGATTACCGAGAAAACCTCGGCAATAGTACCCGTGCATGTATACGGCAATCCATGCGAAGTAGAACAAATACAAAAGATTGCAGACAAATATAATTTAAAAGTAATCTACGACGCCGCCCACGCCTTCGGTGTGAAATACAAAGGACAAAGTGTGCTCAACTTCGGAGATATAAGCACCTTAAGTTTTCATGCTACAAAGCTGTTTCATACAATAGAAGGCGGAGCTGTGGTTACCGAAGATGACGAGCTTGCCCGAAAAATAAGACTGTTAATAAATTTTGGAATATCAGGCCCTGAGAAAGTCGAGTCTGTAGGCACAAACGCCAAAATGAACGAGTTTCAAGCAGCCATGGGTTTGTGCGTTCTTGATGATATGAATGTTATTCTTAAGAAGAGAAAGTACTTGCACGATACCTATGTCAAAAAACTAAAGGGGAGTCTAAAAATGCCGCAGTGGAATTCACAAGGTTCCGCAAACTACGGATACTTCCCGGTGCTGTTTGAAAGCGAAGAAAAGCTCTTAGCGGCACAACAGAGACTAAATGAAAATGAAATATATCCGCGAAGATATTTCTATCCGAGTTTGAACAGCCTTGGCTATCTTGAGAGTTCAATTAAAACCCCCGTATCAGAAGATATTTGCCGTCGTGTTTTGTGTTTACCGGTGTATGTGTCTTTGAGCAAAAAAGATGTGAATGGGATCGTTGAGATTATATTGTCATGAAGATATGAATAGGAAAAATTTTAAGTGAAAAAAAAATTAGCGATAATCGGTGCAAGTTATTTGCAAGAACCCCTGGTTCTAAAAGCCAAAGAGATGGGTGTTCACACAATTTGTTTTGCCTGGGCTGACGGGGCGGTATGCAAGGACACTGCGGACGAGTTTTTTCCTATTTCTATAATAGAAAAAGAAAAAATTTGCTCAATTTGTAAAGAAAAGAAAGTTGACGGAGTCACGACGATAGCCACTGATGTAGCTGTCCCTACAGTATGCTATGTTGCTGACGAGCTTAATTTGATAGGCAACTCAGTACAATCCGCCTATATCAGCACCAACAAGTATGCAATGCGGCAGACATTAGCATCAGCCGGAGCAAGCTGTCCTGGATTTGCGCTAATAAAATCCTATAGCGATGCGCTCAACGCTCTCAATAAAATATCTTTTCCGTTGATTGTCAAACCATGTGACCGTTCGGGAAGTATAGGTGTTACAAAGATCTCGAACGTTGATGAACTTAAAGCAGCGATTGAAACAGCCTTAACCGCTTCCTTTTGCGGTGAAGCAGTCATGGAAGAGTTTATAGAGAATGCAAGGGAGATCAGTATAGAGGGCATCTCGTGGAAAGGTGAACACTATGTGCTGGCGATTACAGACAAGGTCACCACTGGCCCTCCGCATTATGTGGAGTTGGGACATCATCAACCTTCTAATTTGCCCAAGGTTATTGTTGACAAAGCAATCAAGCAAGTAAAACTTGGGATAAAGGCTCTGGGAATAGAATACGGAGCATCGCATCCGGAATTAATGATAACTCCCGACGGACAAGTATATCTAACCGAAATTGGAGCCCGAATGGGAGGTGATTTCATCGGTTCAGACCTTGTTTATCTTTCAACGGGATATGATTTTTTAAAAGGTGTAATCGAAGTCGCCCTGGGAAATTTCACTACACCGGTCTTTAAAGAACAAAAATATTCCGGAGTTTGGTTTTATTCTCCCGATACTCCCAAGGTAAAAGATATAATTCTAAACAAAGCTGATTATACTCAAGTTATTAGAACCGAAATTCACGATGAAGAACTAAAACCTCTAAGTCGAAGCGCAGACCGCGCCGGGTATTTTATTTATTGCGGAGATGCAAAGATGGATATCAAGGAAGACACCCTATGAAAAAGATAATGATCATAGGAGCAGGTATAGGGCAAATAAATTTGATAGAGAAGGCTCGTGAGCGGGGGCTTAAGGTTATAGCAGTTTCCCCAATGGGCAATTACCCCGGTTTGTCGTTAGCAGATGAAGTTTTGCCTTTAGATATTTATGACCGCGACGCGATAGTCGACTATGCGCGAAAAGAGAAAATTGATGCGGTAACCTCAGACCAGAATGACTTAATGATGCCGACAGTGGCTTATATAGCCGAGACTCTCGGCATTCCTGGAAACTCTTTTCAGCAAGCGCTAGCATATAGTAACAAGAATTTGTTTAGAGATAATTGCAAAAAACTGGAAATACCTTCGCCAAAACATGCAGCAGTTGCTACTATCGGTATTCCTTCTGAAATGGTTGATGTACCCTTTCCATGGATAATAAAACCGGAGGATTCTCAAAGCAGTATCGGAGTAACAAAAGTAAATTCAGAAGACGAACTGCCGCCGGCCCTAGAACTTGCCATCAGCAAGTCAAAGAATCGCCGTGCAATTGCAGAGGAGTTTTTTCCGGGGCACGAAGCGGTATGCGAAGGTTTTATTTATAAAGGCAAATATTATCTTTTGGGGTTTGCAGATCGTCGCTATTTCAAGCTATCAAATATGTTTATCCCTACTCAAACTATCTTTCCGTCAACGGTAAAACAAGATTATCTGGATAAGATTGTAGGTTATGAAACCAAAATGGCATCGTATATCAACCCCAAGTTCGGCATAGTTCATTCAGAGTATCTTATAAATCTTGAGACAGGCGAAATTCGGGTAGTAGAAAGCGCCTTGCGCGGAGGCGGTGTTTTTATTTCTTCTCATTTAGTTCCTATGGCAACCGGAATAGACATTAATCAGCTACTATTGGATTGCGCCTTGGGAGAAGAAAAAAATGTAGAATCGAAATTAGCAGTTAAAAAGAAACGAGCATCTGCCTATATTTGTTTTTATCTGCCCGAAGGAGAAGTTGTAGATATTAGAGGAATTGACAAACTAAAAAAGCTGCCTTTTGTAAAAAAGACAGACCTAGGCGATTTAAAAATCGGTATGCATTATGAAAAGATGCTGCACAAAGGCATGCGCAAAGGACCTATTATAGTTGATGCAGATACAAGGGAAGAGATGGAAAACAATATTGCAATTGTTCAAAATACTTTGCAGGTTGATGTTTTAAATGCAAAAGAAGAAATCTGCCCTATATGCTGGGAATAGTATATTTTCCAAGAAACCGTTTATTATGACAACAACCGTTTGTACAAAGACCGACAATGCCAATCTCGTTCAGATCCGAACTAGCACAAACAAGCGGACTTTTAGGTCAAACAGTTCCTCAAAATTATATTAAAGCAGAGTAAACACCATGTATCTCAAGTTACTTCAATATTATTTTTCCCTAAATAAAACCAAACCAATGTCTCCTGATAATATTCGAAAGAGACAAGTGGAAAAATTTCGCCGACTGTTTGAATATGCTAGGACTCACTCTCCCTTTTATAAAAAACTCTATCAAGATGCCGGTCTCAATGATTTGGTCATTCGCGACTATAGCGACATCCTTCGCGTACCGATTGTTGACAAGGCAATGTTAAGAGACATTCCCACCGAGGAATTAATGACCCGTCCTATGGGAGACGATCTTCACGTTCACTATACCAGCGGATCCACCGGTGAGCCTTTTAAAATTGTCCAAACCTATTATGACGAATTCACAGGACACGTACGTGTTTTTTGGATGCTAAAAGAGTTGGGATATTATCCGTGGCACAGCATTTTAATGTTAACTCGTTATGACAAGAAAGCCAGTTTTGATGTAGAAAAAAACCTTTCTATGATCGGAAAAATGCGCTCGACTTTAAAACTGTTTCGCAGACAAATTGTTTCTATCTATACCCCGGTAGAAGAAATGTATTCGGCTATGTGTGAAGCAAAAGACTCCAATATACTTTGGAGCACACCGGGAATTCTCGATATCATAGCAGATCACATGGAAAAAAATAATTTAACTCGTCCTTTCAAATACATTGTTCTAACCAGCGAAACCCTATCCGAAACACAAAGGGAGCGATTTAAAAGGCTATTTTGCGGAAAAATTATAGGTCACTACGGAACAATGGAGTTTCCTTCGATAGGTTTTGAGCGCGGCGACGGAGGGAATAAACACCTGATTGGAGAAGACTGTCTTTTGGAGTTAATCGACACAAAAGACTCTGCGGCAGAAAACAGATCAGAGGCGGTTATTACAAACCTAATTAATTCTACTATGCCTTTTATACGTTTTAACACCCACGACTGGGTCGAAAAACTTAACAGACCTGATTGCCCTACAAAAATCATAGGGCCTATTATCGGCAGAAAAGATGACAATTTAAAACTTAAGTGCGGAAAAACCTTTGCCCATCACTATGCATATGAGATGTTTATGGACTTTGCCCAATGCAAACAATTCAAGTTTGTGCAATATCCAAACGGCAACCTAGCCTTAAGGCTAAACATAGACTCAAAGGCCGACTCCGAGCAGGTAAAACAACAGGCCTTGTCGCGATGGCAAAAACGTTTTTTGGAAGAACCGCTGGAAATAGAATTTGTAGAAACCATGCCGGTGTCCCAAAAAACAGGCAAGTTTATGAATATTGAGAAGTTGAAAGAGTAACCGACACCGCCGGTCAACCTATTTCCATATTTTTAAAGCTTTAAACCAAGGCAATGGTAATACTTTTTGAGCTCGATAAATCAACAAAACGCTCATGAACATATAGGTTGCACAATACGCATAAGAAATGCCGATATGTCCAAACCGGTGTGCAAAGGTTATATTAGACAATATCATTACCGCCATGCTTAGAAATGTAATTGTCCTAATAAATTTTTGTTGTTCTTTTTTAATTAAAATCGGATTTAAAAAAATATACATTCCGTAAAAAACAAACCCCAACGAAAACCACGGCACAAACTGTCTAGCTTCGTAATATTCCGGAGTTGTCATTATTCTTAAAACGATACCTGCACCAAAAACTAATAGTAATGCACCAAAAATAATTATCCCAAACAATGCCAGTAATAACCGCGTCACATAGAGTTTGTTAAATTTGTCACCGGCAGCCAGTTGCTGATACAAAAACGGCCCCCACGACATAGATAACGTATCAATTAGCAGTTTTATACAAAACGCCAACTGAAATCCCAATGAATATTTTCCAAGCAAATCCTTGGTAAAATAATGCTGCATAAAAAACAAACCGACCTGAGAAATAATAACCAGCTGTAACGAATTAGGTATTAAAGGAAAAACAACTCGGCGAATTTCTTTTAATAAAGGTTTTGAAAATGCAAACGACAAATATTCATTTTTTCTTAAATAGACCAGCATAGCAAGTGATGTAAAAATATACGAAGCTACTATGCCCACTGCTCTGCCGTGCCAGCTCCAAGCAAGAATTATGATAAGAAACAGAGATATTGCAACATTGATAAGAGTATTAGATATTTGATAACAACCAAAATGAAAAACCTTCTTACCGTTTCGCAATACTGTTAAACCAAGTGAAACAATAACAAAGGCAAAAGAGCCTATCGGAATCATTAAAAGCCAAATCAAAGGCAAAGAGACATATAACTTAATCAACGGATAAAAACATAAAACACAAATACCCACAATAAACGCCAAACCCGCTGACATATAGATTGAGTTTGCTACAATTTTGGCAATATATTCTTTTTCTTTATCAAAAAAATTCTTTGAAACAACAATGGGTATAGACGAGCCGACCAAAGCATTGGAAACAACAAAATAAAAACTAAACAGCGAAAGATTTCCGTATTCGGCAGTAGTCAAATACCTTGTTAAAATAGGAAGCAATAAAAAAGGCAAAGCCTGGTTAATCAATGTCGTAAGAAAATATCCCTTAGACATGTCAACCAAGAACTTAAGGCCTTTAATATCAGCGTTAATCCGTTTCATTTA
>CAYWLQ010000199.1:0-8613 GCA_964458775.1 uncultured Myxococcales bacterium
CAGTATCAGTATCAGTGTCAGTATCAGTATCAGTATCAGTATCAGTATCAGTATCAGTGTCAGTATCAGTGTCAGTGTCAGTATCAGTATCAGTATCTGTATCTATGTCTGTATCACTGTCAGAATCTGCATCACTGTCAGAATCCGCATCACTGTCAGAATCCGCATCTGTGTCGGTATCCGCATCTGTGTCGGTGTCAGCATCAGTGTCTGAATCAGCATCCGCATCGGTATCGGAGTCAGTGTCGCTGTCTGAATCTGTATCAGTATCCGTGTCTCCAGACGAGTCAAAACCTAAGGAATCACTACTCTTGTCATCATTGGGTGTATCACCCTTTCCGCAAGCAATAATTGAAGCTCCTATACAAACAAATACAGCTTTTATTATTAACTGAAACATACAAAATACTCCTTCCCTATAAAAAATAAAAACAACTTGATAGGTAAGTGCATTTAAATAGGTGAAGAGGGTGTAGTGAATTAGAAAAAATATTTTATTTGCTAAAGTTTTTCAAAACCCATGTCTGCATCAATTTGCCTGATTTGCTGCATTTAGAGATGGAAACTCAATATTTCTTTAGAAAAGAGTAATAGCAAGTGACTTACTGCTTTACTACAACAGTTCGTTTTTTTATCAGTTCATTTTTTTTCCCGCTCTTTCAATTGAGTTCTCTCCGATTCTATAGATGACAACTGTCAGTGAGGCTTTTGAGAAAGCTACTATTTTGTGTCCCGGCAAAGCCATTCAAAAAGGTCCATAGGACAATATCTATAAAAGGAATACGGCAGAGTGATTGGCAAAGAAGAGGGAAGCAGAAATATTTTATCTTTCCGTTTTCCAGGAAAATCCAATTTTTTATCAGATTGAATAGACGAACATTACATTATGGCCTATAAAAATTTATAATTTGTAACAAAACGCAGGGGAAAAGTTCGATGAAAGAATATTTGGCTCCAATAGCAATTGATCTAGGCGCTTCACATACGGGTGTTTATTCTGCATTTTATGAAACCGGAACTCACCCCAATCAAATAGAAAAACGTGGTGCGGTTTATAATCTCGAAAAAGACGCATACACGCTGCTCATGGCGAAGCGCACTGCATCCAGACACCAGCGACGGGGATATGATCGCCGCCAGATGGCCAAACGACTTTTCCGCCTTATCTGGACAGAACACTTTCGTCTCCTTTGGAACAAAGACACCGCTCAAACCATTGGCTTTTTGTTCAACCGCCGAGGATTTAGTTTTTTAGCGGAGGAATATGCCCCTTCAGCGCTGAAGGATTTTCCTCTGTCCGCATGGGAAGTACTCCCCACAGAATTCAAACAGCAATGCGGGCTAACCGTATCGAGCAGAGAGAATATCGATTTCACAGCGCAATTGTTTCATTGGGCAGAAAACAGAGTCGATTGTGAGACGGCAATTAAAAATCTGTTGACCAAACAGAAACAAATCAAACGGGATTTGCTGTACTACGGAAAATGCAAAGATTTAAAAAGATACTGTGAAATGCGGCGGGCCGGAACCCCGGATAAAGAAATTAAAAAGTCTCGTGATTCCATTCATCTGATCTCAAGTTGGATATATGATACATGGCACAAAAACGGTGTCAACGGATTGCCTTCCGCTGAGATACTGGGCGACACAAAAAACAACCGTGTGGATGTCGTTCCGCATCTCGAAAGCAAAACACCTGAGGAATTGCAAATCATTATTGATTCCCTGGATTCACTGATGCTCGCAGAAAATGGGTTTGCAGCCAAAGAAGCCGAAGCGAAACAATCCGACTGGAACTTCAAAGAAACCAGTTTTGATCTCGAAAAGGCAAACCTGTTTGACAGTGAAAAAAACGGATTCGTCCAGGCAAACCTTAATAACCTCGCCTTCGCACTTCATAAAATCAATGAGGAACAGGTCAACGGCGGACGGCATCGAAGCAAGTACATACAGGAAATTCGAGATGTGCTGTCGGAGTCCAATCATGGTCACGGATATTTAAATCGGTTCTGTACAGCATTACAAAATGGCGCATTTGGAAAATTAACGGCAGAGACGCTCGGAAATTTGATTGGGCACATCAGCAATCTGGAGCTCAAACCGCTTCGTAAATATTTTAACGACAAAAAGCACCAGGACGGTGATAAATGGGACGAGCTGGAGTTGACAGCGAAGTTTGACAATTGGATCTTACGCGAATGGCGGGTTGATGCTAACAAAAATCCCTACAAAGCAAAGGGCAAACCGCAGGACTACAAACAGCTATGCGACCGCTGGAAAGCCGCTAAACCCAACGGTATTGTCGCATTCTGGACAGACATCGACCCAATAGCCACGATTCCTCCCTACCAGGATAATAACAACCGCCGCCCGCCACGCTGTCAAAGCCTCGTCCTCAATCCGGATTTCCTGGACAAAAAGTATCCACAATGGCTATCCTGGCTCGCCACGTTAAAACCGCTATGCGAAGATTACCTGGAAGATATTGAAGACCAATTGCTTGCACTGAAAACCAGTAAGAAAAAAGCATACTTTCTTTCTGAAAACGCACTGACCGGAGACCCTAAAAAGGATTCGCAGAAGCTGACAAAAGAAAAACACCTCAATGTCCGAATTCTGCATTTCATCCTGGATCGTCGCAAAGAAGCGGACACCTTTCTTCTAAACGAGATCTTCAGCATTACCAAAAAGCTACGTCAGATGGCAGCTGCTTCAGAAAATGCCGATCGCGGCGGATGGCAGCAGAAACTGCAGGGGGCTATTGACAAAAGTACATTGCCGCCTGCTTTGAAGTCACCGCCCAACTTCAACACGGAGGAGATTTTTGCAGATGGATCTTTTTTCCACTTTATTTGCAAATACTACAAGATGCGCCTGCGGGCCAGAGACGGACGTGTATTCATTCATCCCGATTATGTGGAAACTCGAAATCGCGGCATGGAATTCCGAAACCGATTCGACAGCGACAGTCAACTGCTGACCTATTGTAATCTCAAACCGCGTCAGAAGAAGTATCAAACCCTCAACGATGTGGCGGGTGTGTTGCAGGTATCCCCTAATGTGTTGAAAAAAGCGATTGCCGGCCGGCCGGAAGCAGATGAAGACGACAATGTGGTGAGCTGGCTGAAAAGTTTCAAGGGAATGGCGACGAGCTGTAAAAAGGCTGCGGACGCTCAGAAAGAACACAGAGGACAGCTTAAACTTCGCATTAATGCCGGCAATGACAGAGCACTTGTAGACCTGGTTGGCAGATGCGAGACGCTGAGTACGCAGATAGCCGCTTCTTTGAATCTGCCATCGGAGCACGGCGCAAAGTTCAAATCCATATTTTCCTTCGCACAGCTTCACAATATCGCTTTCATGGATCGAAGCGGTAATGCAAACACCTGCCCCATTTGCAGTCTGGACAACAGTCGGCGCATAGAGAGCAGTTCCGATGCCTCCGGCGCCAAAGCGCAACGACTGCCGGCGATTCCCACTCGAATCATCGACGGCGCGGTAAAACGGATGGCGCGGATCGTGACTAAGGCCATTGCCGAAGACAACTGGGGGCGCATCGAGCGTGAAATTAAAATGGGCAACAGGGTGCGCATTCCAATCATTACCGAGTCCAATCGGTTTGAATACGAGCCGGGTTTGGCTACGCTCAAGGGTAAAAAAGCCAAAGATATTGGACAGGACCAGTCGTTTGAAAGCAAAGAAGGACGTATTGGCAGAGCGGGCTGTAATATTTGTCCCTATACCGGGCAACCGAGCACCAATGGCCAATTGGATCATATTGTTCCCAGAACTTCTCAGTGGGGCACCATAAACGACGAAGCCAATCTTATTCTCGCCTCCGAAGAGGGAAATAGGCAGAAAACCAACAGGACATATTCGCTCGCAAACCTTTCCCAAACGTACAAACGGGCACTGTTTACAGAATGCAGCAGCGACGCAGAAATTGAAGACTGGATCATCAGGACCATTTGGGATGCCAATCGAAACAACTTCACATTTGGCAGCTATAACAGTTTCATCAATTTGACACCGGAACAGCAGGTAGCGTTTCGGCACGCACTTTTCCTTGTGGGAAGCGACCTGTGGAAACGTGTTATTAAAGCAATCAACAACCGCACTCGCGCATTGGTGAACGGCACACAGCGATACTTTGCTGAAACCCTGGCCAACGAATTTCATCGTCGCGCCTTACGGATAAAAAAGGCGCACCTGCTTGACTTCGATTATTTTGGGGTGGAGGCGACTTCCAGCACCAGAGGCGACGGCGTCAAATACTGGCGTGCTCATTATGAAGAATGCATCAGTGAACTGGATGAATATAAAAAACTTAAAGGTGAAGCACAAAAGGCATACTCCCATATGCTCGATGCCCATGTGGCGTTTTTAATCACCGCTGACAAACACAGGAATGAAGGCAGCATGGGGCTTCAGATACCCATGGAACTCCTCCGTCTTGATGCGTTCGATATGGAAACAGGAGAAGTTCGAGACAACAACCTGTTCCTCAGCACCTGGATTCACCCTGACGACGGTCCGGAAGTAACCGATTTAAAACGCCGGAAACCCAATGACACGTTTTGCAAGCATCGATCATTCACCCGTGACACTTTTTATGCAGATCGATACCTGCCCATCCTGCTGAAAAAAGTCAGCGAGAAAGAAGTGCAGGTGCGCGCCGGTTTCAGCTGGGAGAACTCCGGAGAATGGAAGCAGAATAAAAAATCGAGGGAGCAACTGAAGCGCCTGCTGCCGCTACTCAAACAATTTGAGTATTTCCCGAAAGAAGCGAAAGACAGGCTCGCATCAGACAACGCGGCGAATACCGAGATTGAACTGTTCAATGCGTTGGTTTCAGTTCCCTGTTTTCAGCGTCAGATTGCCGACAAAGGCTACATGTATTTCAACATCAATCGTATTGCCCTTCATGAATTCTGGGTGAAACACCACAACACCAAAACCGGCAAACCGTTTGATGACCTGTTTGACCTTTGTTATAAAAAATTGGGGTATAGAACGGAAAAGATGAAGGGGAAGCTGACATCTGAAGAGCTGCTGTCAGATGTGCTAAATAATCGAACCACTTTTTTTGAGATCAAGGGATTTGAACAGCCAATCACTCTGCCAGCAATAATTGAATGGGAAAATTTGGATGCCGCATGGAACGAGGCAAGAAAAGAAGGAAAAACATTTAGCCAATTCGTAAAACCGTATTTTATAAAAAATACAAAAAAACTTCACGAACACCAAAAAGTTCGAAAAGAGTTTTCTTTACCAATCCTCACAAAACAAGGAAAAGCGATTATATCCAAATCGGGATGGGATGGCACCTCAACTTATCAGATGATAAACAATCCATCAGGAGATCGAGAAAACCAAATGGAAGCCCCGGTCATCACTCCAGAAGGAAAAATTGAAAGCAGTCTAATGTCGTGGGCCAAGTCCACTCGAATCGTAAAACTAAGCAAAACGGAAACTCCAAACGGCAAACTTGCAGATCCGGAGGCGTGGTATCCTATAGAAATCAGTTTGCCCAAGGAGTTCGAAAAACTGTGGGTTAATATCGCTGACAACACAAGGCCATTCATCGCGATCAAGTTTGCTTGTAAAGGCAGTGATATTAGTTCCTCAAAATTTACTTTCAAGGAATTGCGCCCCAGAGATTACCCTGGAGAAATAACGAACGAGCTCACAAAAAAGGCTCAGGAAATCGTCGATACGCACATGGAAAAAGTTAAGTTGATTGAAGCAGGCGCAATTTTCACCTACAAAGGGTCTAGCTTTTCCACCGATGAGGCCTTCCGCAAAGCCCTCGCGTTTGCAATACCGGTGAAGAAACCAAAATAGTTGTCGTCAACGGTTTCATTGCCAAATTGATTGGGAGGTCGGCCGATGAAGCATTTGGTTGTAAACGATTACGGGACATTTCTTGGAATACGTGACGGCATGCTTGCGGTACGGGACAAGGATAAGTCAGAGAAGCTGTTTCCCCTTAATCGGCTTAAAAGTGTGTCCATTGCCAAACGCGGCATCAGTTTGTCGAGCGATTTGGTGGAACATTTCAGTGAACGGGGTATCAAGCTGTTCTTCCTTGGTTTCAAAGGCACCTGCCAGGCCGCATTGATTGGCAGCGTACGTCATGGTGTGGTTCAAACCAGAATGGCGCAGTATCGATACACTGTTTCTGACACACTGCCTTTGGCCGCCAAGATAATCGTTGCGAAAATAAAAAATCAACGCTCAGTCTTGAGCTACTTCGCCAGACATCACAAGCACGACATCCTTGAAAAAGCGAAGGATGATCTTAAAGAACAGGCGAAGCGTGCAAAAGAATCAAAGAATATGGAGGAACTCCTAGGACATGAAGGCGTCAGCGCACGGTACTATTTTAACGCGCTGAAGGCGGCTGAACTGTTTTCATCTTCGTTTAACGGGCGCATCGGTCGTGGAAGTCATGAAATCAATAACAGCATGCTCAATTTTGGCTACGCCATTTTGAGCAGCTACATTTTGGCGGCAATTGAAAACGCCGGACTGGAACCATACCTTGGTGTCATTCACACACAGCGCCCGGGAAAAATGTCTCTTGTACTGGACATTATGGAAGAATACAGGGCATGGGTGGTAGACAGAGCGGTAATCAAACTTCGAAGTCAGTACCATGATCTGGAGTCTTTAACGCCGATAATAAAGCAGAAGCTGATAACTGAAATTCACAAAACATGTGAAAAAAAGTACCCGTACCATCAAGGTAAACTGAGTCTTGAACACATTATCCAACGACAGGTGTACAGGCTGTCAGGTTGTTTTGCCCAGCAGAAGACATATCGCCCGTACCTGTTTAAATGGTGAACAATATGAATGACAACACAATTCGACAGGAATACTTGATTTGTTACGACATTGAGGATGACAAAGCACGAAAGCTGCTGTTTAAATACCTGCGCAGCGCAGGATTGCGGCATGCACAAAAATCCGTTTTCTGGGGATATCTGACCAAAGCGGAACTGATTGCCATTCAGAGACATATTGAGAAGACAATCGACGAAATCGATAAAGTGCTGATTACCCGTACAAACTTCAACCAGCGTGGATACAGTTATTTATTTGGGTATCGTGAAAACGTGTTTGAAGATTGGAGCGACCACTGTGTTATTTAATGTTCCCGTTAATCTGATTCGCCAGTGGTGCTATTGCCCGCGCATCGTGTATTATATTGAGTTCACGGATTTTCCGGTAAAATATCCGCTTTGGGTGCATCAGGGAGAACATTTTCATGTAGAGGAAGGCAGACTGTGGCAACGTAGAAACCTGACTCGATTTGGTTTGTCGGATGGCGCCATCCATTTAAATATGTCAATGCATTCAGACTCGTTGGGAATTCACGGAATTGCGGATATGGTTATTGAAACCACTGATGCTGTTTTACCGGTAGAATTTAAATTGGATAAATCAGTTCAAAAACGAGGCGGTATTTTACAACTGGTTGCCTACGGCTTGCTTGCAGAGGAACACTATCACAAGAGTTGCAATCAGGGATTTCTTACCGAGGGCAAGTCAATTGTAAATCTAATTCCGTTCAACGATACGCTCCGGCGCGACCTCCATGCGCAGATCAATGGCATTCGGCAAATGATTCAGGCAGGTGTAAAGCCGGATAGTTCGGCCTCTATAGCCCAGTGCACGATTTGCGAATATTTGAACCATTGTAACGATAGAGGATAAAAAAAAGGCGGACGTACTAAAGAAGTAGAGGTCCGCTCAAAATACCTTTAGGTGATTACAGAATATTGGTAATTGGTGTTTTAAATTTATTGTTTTGTCTGACTGTTAGTCAAGCAAATAATACAAAATTAAAAAGGCGGACGTACTAAAGAAGTAGAGGTCCGTTCAAAATACCTTTAGGTGATTACAGAATATGGTAGTGTTTTTGACGCTATTAATATGTTTTTTTCGAAAAATACCGTGCTTTTTCTGCAAGCAAGTCATTTTCGAAAAAAACATACTTTTTCAAACGCCCAACTAGTCGGAATCATTCCATTAGTGGGATGACACCTTCAGAGCCAAAACCAATTACCTGATTACTGAAACTAAAAATATTTACGACCGCAGAACAGGGGTCAATCGACCTTCAGAGCCAAAACCAATTACCTGATTACTGAAACTAGATATTGTCATTGCGTAACCTCCTTAAACGGCTTTCCTTCAGAGCCAAAACCAATTACCTGATTACTGAAACTTCTCCCAGCAGCCTTTTGCGCTGATGGTTCCAGCCCTTCAGAGCCAAAACCAATTACCTGATTACTGAAACGCACGGTTAAAAACATGTTCAGATGTCGTGCCATAGCCTTCAGAGCCAAAACCAATTACCTGATTACTGAAACAACCAAATGTGCAACCCTGGATTTACCGCCAAACCACCTTCAGAGCCAAAACCAATTACCTGATTACTGAAACGCTGTAAGGCACCTAGCAGGCCGCATGCTTGGCGACCTTCAGAGCCAAAACCAATTACCTGATTACTGAAACTGGTACAAGGCTGTTACCGCTTGGCTTGACGCTTGGCCTTCAGAGCCAAAACCAATTACCTGATTACTGAAACGCACTCATAACCCG
>CAYWLQ010000200.1:0-8531 GCA_964458775.1 uncultured Myxococcales bacterium
ATTTTTGAGAGAATCAGCTAAAGTTAGGGATGAAACTCCAATATTTTTTAATTGATGAAGCATTGAAGCTCTGGCACCGCCGCCCTTTTTATCGATGGCTTTGCGCAAAGCAGCTCTGCTCTTATCTTTAAACTGATGCATTCTAAAAAGAGAGCCTAGCGGAGTTAAAGTATTGAACAACCAAGTCAGCTCGGTGTGTTCCGGAACATGGGATTGAATAAAAAGTTTACATTCATTGGGGTCAAGACCGCACGCCATCGTTGTAAGGGCAGCATCAAAGCTTCTTCTGCGTAAATCTTCCGGTTCGTAATCTATGGTAATGGCGTGGTCGTCAACTATACAAAAAACAGCATCATGGGTCTTTGATATCTCTACCCATTTTTTTACCGCTCCCAAATAGTTTCCGATATGTATTTCGCCTGTGGGTTGAATTCCCGAAAATACGCGTTCTTGTGTGTTTTTCATAGTTTTGTCCAAAGCTGAAAATTAGAATGTTCTAGTTAATATTTCCGCCGATTGTTGAAAAATTGTTAAGAAGGTCAAATACAACAAGACCTTGGCCGGCTTGATCAACCAACAAGATTTCATTGTCCGGTGTTAACTCAATATCGGTAATATTGCTTGCAGAAATATTTTTATACATTTCTTCATATCCGTTTATTACACTAAATTCGATAGTTGCATCAACTTCCATATCTGTGTCGGCATCGTCTGTCTTTTTGTCAATGGGAGCAGGGCCGTCTATCCACTGATCCTGATACTCCATTTTAAATTTAATATAGTCGTTTTCATAGGTTTGACCGGGAAACATTCTCATTTTTGAAGGAACAGCAGAATTGTATTTACAAATAGCTTTTTCTTCATTGAAATCACCTTTTGAACGTGCATAGGAAGAACGTGTGCCTTTTACAATCCATTGTTCATCTGCTCTAATATCAAAATTTATAGCTTGTCCGAAACACTCATCAAGAAGATCGGGAGTATCGGAAGAAAGCTTTTCAAACTTAATAACATTTGGTGCCGGCGTCCCTTTATATTGGGACACTCCGATAATTCGATATTCAAGCTTTACTTTTTCTTTATCATAGATTTTTTTACAACGGTCCTTTTGTCCTTCTTCCGGTGTGGGGTCAGAGGTAATAACAAGAATATCTCCGGCATATCCGGGTATAGATTCAGATTCAGATTCAGGAGTATAAACTTCAAGTGAGCAGAAATTCTTGTTTTCATCTTCGTGTAAAAGCTCCCATGGTCCCTCAGGGTTTTTAGCAATATTTGTAATAATACCCAAGCCCGCAACACCGATAGAACCGGACCATTCCATTGACCACTTTTCTCTTCGCGATTGATACGGATCACACTTAAATCGAACTCCGTTGTCGTATTCTGCTTTAAACGCATGCGGGTCTTCTGTTTCGCATCCGCCGTCAATCTCATCTTCTACAAATGTGAGATATTTTTTTACGTTTTTGCCTTCCACTTTTTTGCTGTTAACCGTTAACGTAGGTTCTTCTTCCATTTGCGGGACTCCGGCATCCGGATCGCTAAGGTCGACAACAGATCGCAACATATGCTGTTTATAATATGTAGTAGTGGGTTGGTTGTCCTCGATATCGACAACACCGAAGTTTCCTAGTGTTGTGGCGACTATTGCAAAGGTGCCGTTAAAAGTCAATGGGTCAGGATCACCGGATTCTTCAAGTTCGACGAGTTTTAAGCTGCGCGCTTTGCCGGATATGTTGATTTTACCAACTTCGCCTTGTGTAAAGTTTGCGGGAACTCGTTCTTTCAAATTGACATAAAAAACGCCTCCGGTAACACCGTCAATACCATAAATCCATCTTCTGCCTACAGGCTCCATAGACAAAACTCGCGCAGTATAAGGAGCAATATCAATAATATCGTTTAAAACCTTGCCGGCATCAACCGGACCGACAGATTCAAGATTTAAGGCTTCAGAAATTAGAGATTCAATTTGCACATCCCATAGAATGGAATTGTCGCGGCTTCCTACAAAGACCGATTGTGTTACAGCTGATGTTATTGCAGAGGGATGAGATAATTCGGGTTCTGACTCATCAGTATCAGCAGCGGCCGGAAGAACGACATATCCTAATAAACACCCGTTCGGATTGTTGTTCGAATCAGGGCAATCAGAGTCCGCATCCAAGGCTACAACGGATAGTCTTCCCAAGGTCGGCTGGGTTACCAATGCAAAACGATCTCTATATTTTTCGGGCGATTTTACCAATACCAGTTTGTCGGCAGGGCCTCCCAGATCGATAGAAGAAGAAGGAATTAGTTTAGTATCCTTGATGACAGACGAATTGGTTTCTTTGTCTACTACTTTTATTACAGACAAATCGCCTGTTTCATAGTTAGCTGTGTAAACCCTAAAACCGTCATCTGAGGCTGCGATATCATTAGGTTGGCCGCCTACAGGAATAAAAGTATTGTAAGGGATGCTTGATTCTTGATCGATAATCTTTTGGTTTTTTACATTTACAACTGCAACCTCACCTGAGGTAGTTTGAGTAACAAAGGCATAAAGAACAGCGGATGAGGCACGGCTTGCACAAGATAATTCCGCTGATGTTAACTCGGTTTTACAGCAATTTAGAGGAAGAGGTATATTCTCATTATCATCATAGCATACCAGTGCTACATCCTGAGGTCGGTCAAATTGACTTATCGACAAATCATCTTTGGTTTCTTCGCATCCGCTAAAGGTGAAAACAGAGAGGCTGACAGCGATACAGCAACAAAAAACTGCAAATTTACGTAACATTTCGCTCCTAATTATTGTTTTCGGGGAGGCGAGGAATACCAATCATTAGTTTGGCGTTCTCACCTGATGTTTTCACTGATACGTGTTCAAACGGCGGAGTTGAGTGCAACAGTGTAATTGTGGATTCTCTAAAATTGGCAATGTAAGCAAGGTTTCGTTTTTTATCAAAGGTAACTGCTTGAGGACCGGAGCCTACTACCCTGACATAAACCTGCATGGTTTGATGATCTACAATAAAAACCTGGTTGCTTTTAAAACATAAAACAAAGGAATAGGCACCGGTTTCATTTTCTAACAAACTGACAACTGAAGGGTCTGTTCCCAAAGTAATCAAATCGGTCATGCGGCGGTTGACTGTATCAATGCTAATCAAGGCCTCAGGCGTTCTGGAAACAGCTACTGCTCCGGTTCCGTCTGCTTTTACGGCAATGCCTCGTAGGTCGGTTCCTCCCATAAGGTCGCCGGATAATGTAATTCTATCTGTCAGACCCGAAAAAGCTTTGTTGGTGTAGGTTCCGCCTGTTCCTCCCCGCAATAATTTTAATATTGCAATATTGCTGTCCGGATTCTTTCGACCTGAAACATATATTTCATTATTTGTAGGATTGGCGGCAATGCCTCCGGCTTCCGGTACGACATTGTTTACGACAGACAATAGTTCCGGATCAATCTCTCCTTGACTGTTTTCAATCTGAAATACTGAAACAGCTCCCGAAGCCAAATGTGTTGCAAAACCGATTGTGTTGGTCATTGGAACTTCTCGTTGCGAATCATCAGGAATCGTACTAGGCAATTCTAATGATGTAACCGCATAAGGTTCAATAGGAAGAAGTACATTGCTGTTGCCGGTCACTCGATACTCATCGGAACAGCTCAAATCATCATCTTGATCACAATTTAAAACACGACCGTTTTGGGCAAGTTCGTCAACATCCACAATCAGAATATGTCGTTCTGTTCCTCCTCGAATAGGAAGAATTGCACGCTTCTTGTTCGGTGTCAGTTGTAGATCGCTTGCAAACGCAGCCAAACGAATAGTGCTATTTGCATCGATAAGCTCTTTTTCAGGTATATACAAAAACCGATTATCTTTGCTGATCCAATCAGCATTTCCTCCTGCGTCTATTATCTCATCCAGTTTGTCGAGAGAAACAGCAACAAGGGTTCCTGCATTATACTTTAGGTCGAAATTGGAATTTGCAACCAGCAGATAGTCATCGGAAGCTGTTATCGCAAGGCCTACCGGATAGATCAAACTGTTACTTGGAGGTGATTTTCCGGAGGTGTCGGGAAGGCAGCTCAGCGGCAACGCGCTTAAAATAAAAATATATATAATAGCTTTAGTCTTCATAGTGAACGCATACTAAACATCAATTATCTAAAAGACAAGAAGTGATCAATGATCGTATTATTACTTTGAAAAATCGAAAGCAAATAATACAATAGATAAAAGGCAGTGATTACAATAGGTTCCTGGGTTGCCTGTCCTTTTCAATAAAGAAAATAGCTGGAGAGTACCGTTTTAAAAAAACTGCTTTTTTCATTTTTTTAGGTAAAACCTTGCACGGCGGGCTTTATCTTTTGCCATTTCTCGTTGTCCTATTCTTACCGCAGAATCACCTGATAGTGCTTGAAAAACTATTTGTGCTTCTTTGTACTTTTTAAGTAACAGGAGGGCATCACCTTTCAGCATTACTGCAGCGGTTTTTATTGATTGTGATTTTTCCGACAAACCCAAATCTTCGGCTTTGGTTAATTCAATCAGTGTATTTTCATAGTCTTCAGCGTTAAAAAACTGTCTTGCTAAAAGATATGCTCTTACAGGATCGTCCGGTCTGCTTGCTGCTTCCATTGCAATAATCAATGAAGCCGTCAAAGCATTAACTCTTCGCGCTCCGGGTCTTAGCGAAAGAATATCAAAAATTTGAGGATACACGACACCTGTTCTTGCCAAATGGGCCTTTACTTCCAATCTTCTTTTTCTTTCTTCTGTTTCCGCAGTTTTGGACAGGTCCGAATACTTTTCGGCATAACTATTTTCTATTCCTTCACTTATATTCAGGTCCAAAACTATTTCACTATAAAGACTCTTGTCGAACTGACGCGATTCCTTGGAGCTAAGCACTGCTTTTGCCTCAGTTCTAATAAAATCCCATTTACCTTCTTCTTGAGCTGCTCGAAATAGCAATTCCTTTGTTTCATCGGATTTGCCGGAGAGAGCATAAGCTTTTTCTAATAATTTATTTGCGGACGAAAAATCATTGAGTTGAATTAAACTTTGAGCTTGCTTAGCCAATTTGGCAGTTTCTCGAACACAAACGGTTCTAATCATAGGTTTGCGGTCAAATCTTGCCGAAGCTGCAACCAAATCAGCTTCGATGAGCGGTATTTTGTTCAGAAACACTTTCCATTTAGATTCCAATTCAGTTAGTGATTTTCCGGTAGCTGATTCAAAATTCCCTGTTTTGTAGGCTTTAGTAAGAACAGAAGGTCCAAATTCTTTGCGGATCCAATCGCAAAAAGATCCGGATGCTGTGTATGCAGCAGATGCTGCCAAGTCGAAGAAACCTAATCCGGTCAATTGGTTAATTTTTGGAAGAAGTTTTAGCGAGTCCATGGCTCGTGCCCATTGATGAATAGTTAGGTCTCCCATGGGACCGCCGGCTGCTGTCGCAAGCCCTTCGATCAGTGCAGGATTGGGGATTATACCGTTTAACTTGCCCGCGATGGCAAAAGGCCCGGGAGCAAAATCTGCTGATAGCGCATGGGCTAATTCATGTCTCATAACAGGATGAGGCGGAGAGCTGTAAGTAACATAAACCTCTCTGCGCCAAGGTTTTGCAACATTGGTATCAGAGGCCCCCATAAGTCTTCCCTTTTCTTCGGAAGATTCAAATACAAAAACCGCTATATTATTTTGTGGTGTAATATCAAAATACTCGGTTGCTTGTTGCAAATGAAACTCTGCGTCTTCAGCCATAGCGGCTGCGGCAATGCGGTCAATATTGCACGAAAAGAACATATTCAGATGTTTTGAAGATATTCGGCAATTCAGATATTTTTCCAAATCATTTCTAATTGTGCGATGTCCCATTACCGACCCGAACAATTGAAATAGTGCCGCAACAATAATTAAAAAAGCAGCAATCGAAGCGGATTTGGGACGCAGTCTGAAAAGCTTGGTAGAAATAGTAAGAGA
This sequence comes from uncultured Myxococcales bacterium, assembly GCA_964458775.1. Classification (GTDB taxonomy): domain Bacteria; phylum Myxococcota_A; class Polyangia; order JAAYKL01; family JAAYKL01; genus CAYWLQ01. The sequence continues at coordinate 5,988 of CAYWLQ010000200.1, forward strand.
TTTGGAGTCATATATTGATGCGATTGCCCAAAAAATTGCTGCTGACTGTACCGTTGTTCCAAAACGATATGTTATCAATCTAAAATCCGGTTCAATAATTCGATCATATAATACTCCGGGATAAAACCCCGCAAACGGGTTAAATACATAGACTGCCGGAGTAAAATAAAAACTAAAAAAGCCGCTTGCTAGGGTCAGAAAAAAGAAAGCGACAAACAGCAGTCGAGCTCGTATCAAAGAAGAAACAAAAAGGCCGATTGCAGTTCCCACAGATACAGCAAAGAAAATCGAAAAAAACGGCATTAGCACAAAAAAAAGTAAACCCGTTTTTAGGTTGCAAAACGGTACAAAGAAACCGTTGAGAACAGATATCGAACACATCACCAAAACAATCGCTTGACCTTCGCAAAACGAACGAAATATGAGTTTATAAAGGCCGGTTGGAATCATAAAAGAATTATTTCGTCGAAAATAAATAGGCAAAGAGGCTGACAATAATCCGGAGAACAAAGATGCAGTCAAAGCAACAGCCAAGGCGTATTCGTAACCGGGTGTTTCAAAAAGAGGAAGCCCGCAAAGAAAGATTCCAAGTATTGCTGCAATAAAAAGTAAAAGAAAAAACTCTACTCGAAAAAAAGAACTCATAGATCATTTATTCTTTCAACACATAGAAAAGCTGTTTGAATGAATAACAATTATACATGATTAATAAAAAAACGCCCTTTCTAACGCAACTATTATGTTTTAGTAACATGTTCATTTTTTGCTGAAAATAGAAAACCTAACATGATAGGTGACATTTATTTCTAAACTGGGTGTTTGAAAGAAAGAAGAAAAACGTATGCTTAATTTAAGAAAGAGGAAATATGTGGAAGAGAATATTGTCGATATGGTTGTACGCTGGTTTTTGTATATGCGAATTGGGTTGCAGCGATGAGTCCTCGGATAACACTGAGGAATTGGTATATTTTGAGGATTCGGATACCTGGGATCCCAGATTTGAAGTATTTGTGAAGGCACTTGAGTTCGATTTGGAAAACAGTGAAGCCTACGGAATATCCGCAGCAGTTATGGAGGGCGGAGAAATTACTTTTGCTGCAGCTTTGGGAAGCAGGGATGCCGAAGGACAGACGCCGCTCACTGCGGATACTCTAATGCAAATCGGCTCAACAACCAAACAAATGACAGCTGTCGCGTTGCTTAGAACAGTGGATCAGGGAAAGATTTCATTGGAAACTTCCATCGACTCGGTGCTCCCGCAGTTGGAGTTTTCGCGTATGAATGATTGGGATAATACAATTTCTATTCATTACTTGTTAAGTCATCAGTCAGGTATAGTCGATTGGGCAACATGGATCGGAGCTTCCGATGACGGAGCTCTTGCCTCCTATTCGTATGATACTTTCAACAAGCATGCTTATGTCATGAATTCTCCCGGATTGTTTTATAACTATTCCAATTCTAATTTTGCTTTGGCTGCCCTTGTAACCGAAGCACTGGATAAGAGAACTTGGCCGGATGTTCTGACCGAAGATGTTTTTTTGCCGCTCGGAATGGAGCGCACTTTCATTCGCAAAGCAAAAGTAAAGGAAGACGCCAACTATTCCCTATCATTCGGTTTTCATCCCGCAAAACAGGATCAGCCCATGATGAATGTTAATATGAAAGCCCAAAGTGATTCAGCATGGATGAGACCGGCGGGTCTGGTATGGACCACTCCCAAACAGATGATGACCTGGGCAAAATTCATCATGCAAGGAGATAAGAACGTTTTGTCCGATGAGTTGCGAGATAAGATGATGCAAAAGCACGCAACGGTTTATCCGGAGCTTGACATCAGTCATTACGGTTACGGATTGTTTGTGGATAGCGGATTTCAGGACGAGGCAGGAAATTGGTATAATACACCGGTTATCCAACATGGAGGCAATACCCTATCATTTTCTCATGCATTCTATATGCTGCCGGAATACGATTTTGCCGTGTCGATTTGCTCCTCAACCTTCGGTCACGATTTGTCCCACAGCATACTTACTGCTTTGACTAAGCTCATAGACATTGAGAAGTCGCCGGATCCGCCGAATTTTGAACCGGACCCCGCACGTTTTGAACGGCATGTCGGGGTGTATAACGATCCCTGGCTGCTCGGAGATGTAACTGTTACAAAAGAAGGAAATAAACTGCTCATCGACATTCCGGACGCCAAAGATCAAGGGCTTCCGGTGGAGCGGGAGTTGATACCTCTGATCGACGGAGTCTTCTTTATGACAATAAACGGAGAGAAAATAGACATTTCCTTTATCGGCGACAGTCCTGATGGGCCTTCCGCCTACATTCGCAGTCGTTTTATAGTTGCTGTTCGAAAGTAGATATATTGGGTTCCTCTTAATTAAGCCTCCCCCGGTCAGGTGCCCCCCGGTCAGGTGCCCCGGTCAGGTGCCCGGTCAGGTGCCAGAGATACTGACAGTTTTCCCCCGGTCAGGTGCGTGCCCCCCGGTCAGGTGCCAGAGATACTGACAGTTTTCTCTGACCGGCGATTATATC
>CAYWLQ010000201.1:0-8508 GCA_964458775.1 uncultured Myxococcales bacterium
ACATGTCAACCAAGAACTTAAGGCCTTTAATATCAGCGTTAATCCGTTTCATTTAGTTTGCTCAAAATAGAATTAACTATGTTATTGACGCATTCATCTTCGGATAGATTTAGCACTGATTTATTTCCGGCTTTATAATAGTATGCTCTATGCGTGTTTTTGCCGACAGCTGCCAAATAAGAAAGCAAATTATGCTCGTCGTATTTGTATTTCTCAATAAAGTCGAAAATTTTCTGAGCAGAAAGTTCATCTTTAATTCGTAAAACACCTTCATAGTTTTCATACCAAGAAATTCCAAATAATATAAGCGGCTTTTCGTAAACAATTGCTTCCCAGCCAACCGTACCGACTATTGTTGATACAGCCTTTGCGTTTTTGATAAGCATAAATGTATCTTCGTCAATATCTAACAGTTTAACTCGTTTATTTTTTTTCAAATCATCATAGAATTCCCTCATTCTACTGGTATGCCCTTCGCGATGAGACATAAACTGATGAGGATGTTCTTTTACATAAATTTTATATGAAGAAGGAAGATTTTTTAGCAATAACTCTATGCACAATCGTTGGTCAACAAAGATATCTCCTGACGGATTTGATGTTGCCTCCGGTTGATAATGAAGAAAATAAACAATATAGGTATCCGAGGGATCAGGCTTTTGCGTTAAAGTTTTATAATAGTCTCTTAGCTTTTTCTTATAATTAATACTGCTTAACTTAAATAGAGAATATTCAAAAACAGGAAACTTACTTTTCTCAATACTCGCATTTCTTCTTTTGCCGTAACATTGAACGCCGGCATTGATTATTCCATTTTTTCCCAATATTGTTTGCCGTCCGTTTCCATGTGAGATGTCTTTAAAAAATTTCCTAGTTAAATTAATTATACCGGTACTCGCCTTGTCCAATATAGGACTGGTTGCCATATACAATGGTGCTGCAGAACCATAGTCCTTTCTTAGCTTTTGGAATTTATCTAGTATATCTGCAGGTATTTCAGATTGCTCTGTTGATTGCTGTAATTGGCTGTAATCATCTTTAAATGTATTTTCTATAGAAAAGATATCATCAATAATTAGATATCTTCCATTGAACGATGTGTGATTAAGGATGATGAATTTGATGTTCATGAATTTGCATAACAGATATAATGTATAATCATAAACTCGATGCGGAATTGCAGGCGTAATTACTAAATCAGGTTTTAAATAATCAATGCACGCAGTCCAGTATCTAACAAAGTTTCTAAAATGACGCTGACGTTCTGTAAAATTAAAACTATAAAGGTCAAAATCCAGACGGTCCATCATTTTGATTGCTTGCAATTCTTGCGAAGCGTATTGTCTCAAGAAATCAATATTTATATAAGATTCTGATGCTCTGTCTTCTATTTGAGAAGGAAATATACCCTTCCATGCATTAAAATAGCGCTGATAGATAATCGAAGGGAATTTTTGAGGCACTAGATGTTCAGAATTGTCCTCATTGTAACCTATCCAGTAAATCGGTTCATACCCGCATTTTTCTTTCAGAGCTTCTGCAACCCTTATCCAAGGATCAGCAAAGCAATTTATGTATATTATTTTTTTTGGTTCTGTTTTCACTTTTATTCTATCCTTTCTGAAGGAGACCATGAAAGGTTTCTTACTATCTGTAATTCGTGTCAATCAGTTGCGTTACAATAATATTTTGTAAGCCAATGTTGAACATCATAAAACAATGACTGAATTTTTTGCACACTATGTTTACCAATAAAGAAACAGAGTTACCCATTCCGATTACCATCGCAAAAACCAACGCACTCGTCATCTGGAAAAATCAATATTTAAAAATTGGTTAAGTAGTTTCTATCTCAAAAGTGGATATTTTAGATAAGCCGCCCATACACGACATCTAAACGCCACAAAATATGGTATGTGCCGACGAGCACACACAGAGTATTTTGTAACGCACATCTGACGCACCTGGTCAGCTTCTTTCAAAACCTCACTTCTGAGACAGAAACTACGTGACAAAACGGGACAAAAACTAATTAATTTTGCAGGATAAAAAACCTATCTGTTTTCATTTAAAAATATGTTATTTGTAGCCATTGCCATAAGATGACGATGAAATATACGGAGAAATATTGATGTTAAATGATTCAGCAATTCTGGTTACAGGGGGAACAGGTTCATTTGGAAATAAATTTGTAGAATTAACTCTCGCTAAATATAAACCTAAAAAAATTATATTGTATTCAAGAGATGAAATGAAACAGTGGCATATGGCTGCCAAGTTTAATCACAATGACAAACTTCGGTTTTTTATAGGCGATGTAAGAGACAAAGAACGTTTATATCGTGCTTTAGATGGTGTTGACTATGTGGTTCATGCTGCTGCTACAAAAATCGTTCCTACCGCTGAATATAATCCATTTGAGTGCATTAAAACCAATATAAATGGTGCAATGAATGTTGTTGATGCCTGTATAGACAAGGGTATTAAAAGGTGCATTGCCTTGAGCACTGATAAAGCCTGTAACCCTATCAATTTGTATGGCGCTACTAAGCTCTGTTCTGACAAAGTCTTTGTGTCAGGAAACTCTTATGCTGCCGGTCGCCAAACAAAATTTGCTGTTGTACGCTATGGCAATGTAATGGGTAGCAGAGGTTCGGTTATTCCATTTTTTAAATCTCTTGCTCACACAGGAGTTTTGCCGATTACTGATGAGCGTATGACCAGGTTTATGATTACTCTTGAGCAAGGAGTAGATTTAGTTTGGCATGCTCTTGAAAACAGTATTGGAGGGGAGATCTACGTTAAGAAAATCCCTTCGATGAAGGTTGTCGATGTCGCCAGGGTTATTGCACCTGGTGCAGAATTGAATACAATCGGCATTAGGCCTGGAGAGAAGCTTCATGAAATAATGATAAGCGAAGAGGATTCTAGAAATACTTTCGAATATGATACCTATTACAAAATTCTTCCCCAAATACATGGTTGGTCAAGTGATCCTGGAAGAATTGGGACAGGTAAACCCTGTAAAGAGGGCTTTGAGTATACAAGTGAAAACAATTCAGAATGGATGACACCTGAAACTCTAAACAAATGGCTTGTTGAAGAGTATAAAGACAAACCTCTATAAGGATTCTCTATGATAAGTTACGGCAGACAATATATTGATGAACAAGACATTGAAGAAGTGGTGTCTGTATTAAGATCGGACTATTTAACACAGGGACCTAAGGTTTTAGAATTTGAAAAAGCACTTTGCGAATATACCGGAGCAAAATATTGCGTTACACTCGCCAACGGTACTGCCGCACTGCATTTGGCTGTCGCCTCACTAAACATTGATGAAGGAGCGGAAGGCATTACATCGCCGATAACATTTGTGGCTTCATCTAACAGTATGGCTTATTGCGGAATTAAACCTGTATTTGCAGATATAGACTCAAAATCCTATAATATTTCTCCTTTGGAAATCAAAAAAAGAATATCCGCAAGAACACGATTGATCACGCCGGTTCATTTTGCCGGGCAATCAGCGGATATGGAATCGATTTTTGAGATAGCAAGACAAAACGGCTGCTATGTTATTGAAGATGCCGCGCACGCTATCGGTTCTGAGTACAGTAACAAAAAGAAAATTGGATGTTGTGAATATTCAGATCTCACAATATTTTCTTTTCATCCTGTTAAGACAATAACCACATGTGAAGGCGGAGCTATCCTAACCAATGATGAAAAGCTGTATAGCAAACTGCTGATGTTGCGTTCACATGGAATTACTAAGGATCCTTCATTGATTTCATCCTCGCATGGACCTTGGTATTACGAAATGCAAATGCTCGGTTACAATTATAGAATTACAGATATTCAAGCAGCTCTAGGAATCTCTCAATTAAAGAAGCTAGACAGTTTTATAACTCGAAGGCGAGAGATTGTCGCAAAGTATAACAACGCATTTTCCGACTTAATCTGGATGAAGACACCTCAAGAAGCTAAAGAACTGCGCTCGTGTTTTCATCTCTATGTGTCTCAAATTGATTTTGATGCAATTGGAAAAAGCCGAGCACTTGTCATGAATGAGTTGTTAGAAAAAGGCATAGGTACACAGGTTCATTATATACCGGTGCATACCCAGCCCTGGTATAAAGAAAAATTTGGTTATAATTTGGGCGATTATCCCATTGCTGAAAGCTATTACGAAAAGGCTCTGAGTTTACCATTGTATCCGGCTATGACGGAGGCTGATGTGCAGAAGGTAATTTCTGCTGTAAGAGAACTAGTATGAAAACAGTTGCAATAATCCCTGCTCGCGGCGGAAGCAAAAGAATTCCCAGAAAAAACATAAGGGACTTTCTAGGTAAACCGATTATGGCCTATGCAATAGAGGCTGCTTCAGCTTCCGGCCTATTCGATGATATTATTGTATCAACAGATGATAATGAGATTTCTGAGATAGCCGAACAATACGGCGCTAAAGTTCCTTTTTTGAGGAGCAAAAAAAACTCTGATGATACGGCCACCTTGTCGGATGTAATCGAAGAGGTTACGTCTTATTATAAAAAAAATGTCTGTGATACTATTGAGTACGGGTGTTGCATTCTCCCAACAGCAGTATTGCTTTCCAAGGATGTATTGATCGAAGGCTACGAAAAACTTATTAACGGAAAATTTGACACAGTTTTGCCTATAACCAGATTTTCTTATCCAATCCAAAGAGCACTTAGGATTGTCAATAATACTGTGGAAATGGTAAATCCTGAATATGCAAGAACACGCTCGCAGGATCTTGAATCCATGTTTCACGATGCCGGTCAATTTTATTGGTTTAGATTTAGTAAAGGGTTCCAAACCAAGAATCGAGGGTTTATTGAGCTGTCCGAGTTATGTACTCAGGATATCGATAATGAAGATGATTGGGGTTTAGCAATTCAGAAATTTCAATATCTTCAGAAAAAAAACTCTTGATGTTTCAATTTGGACTAAAAGTCTGGTCTACCAACAGATATTATTTAGAAGATGCAGTTAAACTCTATAATCAAGGCATATATAGTTATTTAGAAATATATGTAGTACCTGGATCAACTGAATGCATTGATATTTGGGAGAATCTTGATATTCCAATAGTTATTCATGCACCTCATTTTAGAGACGGCGTTAACCTCGCCGTTAAAGAAAAACGTGCAGAAAACCTAGAAAAGATTTCAGAAACCATCATGTACGCAGATCGATTGAATTCGAAAGACATAATATTCCATCCAGGGACTTGCGGTAATATTGAAGAAACTTGTCAACAACTTAAGGACATAAGAGAGCCAAGAATTATCATAGAAAACAAGCCGTATTTCGTTTTACGAGATGATATTATCGGTAACGGGAGTAGCCCCAAGGATATATCGTTTTTAATCCATGAGTTGGGATTGAGATTTTGCCTAGATATAGGACATGCTATCTGTGCATCAAATGCCGCAAAAATTGACCCTTTTGTTTACTTACAGTCGTTTTTGAATTTAAATCCGGCAATGTATCATTTGACTGACGGGAACTATCAGAGTGTACATGACTCTCATAAACACTTTGGTGACGGGGACTATCCAGTTAAGGAAATTCTTCAGTTATTACCTGATAACTCAAGAATCACAAATGAAGCTGTAAAAAATTCTCAAGATAACCTTGATGATTTTGTTGAAGATATAAACTATTTAACAAATATTGCAAATTGCGAGTGCTGAGATTGAGAGGATTTAACCTATTCTCACCTTCCCGTTAAGACACTGGATAGTCATTGTGTACGTGACGGTGTTTATCATCATTTTTTCACATGTTCCATTGTTAGAGGTGTCCCTTTTTTCAAATCCTTTTGAGCTGTTTTAACAAGGATCTCTTTCAAATATTTAGGATGCAAGCCGTAGCCCGGTCGAATGGAACGTATGTTTTCTTTGGTAAAGGGTTCACCTGCTTTAATGTCTTTCACTACAAAAAGAGATCGACGGCGGTTCTTATCGTTTTCAGAGACATCGTAGGTTACTTTACCTAAAGCCGCTTCTGCCTGGCGAACTAATTTTACCATTTCTTTAAACTCTTGCGGTTCCAAAGAGAACGCCGAATCGGGACCGCCCAGCTTGCGATCAAGAATAAAATGTTTTTCTACTACTGTGGCACCTAAAGAAACCGCTACCGTAGATACCATACTGCCCATGGTATGGTCAGAAACACCGACTTCCACTCCAAAACGTTTCTTAATATCAGGAATTGTCCGCAGGTTTGCATCTTCAATAGCGGCCGGATATTGAGAAGTACACTTTAAGAGTGTAATGTTTTGATTACCTGCTTTTCGACAAGTTTCAACGGCCAGTTCAATATCTTCAATCCCTGCTACACCTGTTGACATAATCATTGGCTTCCCTTTTGAAGCTGCATATTCGATTAAAGGAATATCTGTAATTTCAAATGACGCAATCTTATACATAGGAACATCAATGCTTTCCAGAAAATCTATTCCTTCTATATCGAAAGGAGAAGAAAAGAAAACAAGTCCCAAATCTTCGGCAAGTTTTTTTAGTTTGGGTTGCCATTCATAAGGCATGGCAGCTTCGGAAAATAAATTCCAAGGTGTATAACCTTTCCAGAGACCTTCTGTACGGGGAGCAAAAAAACCGACATCAGAATTGATAGTTAAACTTTCGGGCTTGTAGGTTTGCACTTTAACCGCGTCGGCTCCGGACTCGGCCATTGCTTCAATGGTTTTGACAGCTAGATTGTAGTCATTATTGTGATTGGCAGAAAGTTCGGCAATTATAAAGACCTTTTTCATTTTATTGTTCTTTTCATTAAAGCGACCAGAAATTCTCCTGACCTATATTTAGCATGTGTTTCTCCAATTTTTTCAAATCCCAGTTCTGAATAATACCTTAATAAAAATCCATCGTTTATTACGCAGTCTAAGTATAGTTCATTGACTGCATTTTCTTTCAAATACTGAATAGCATACAGTATCGCAAGTTTTCCAAGTCCAGTTCCTTTATTATTAATGTTTACGGATACTGTGTTTAACCAGATCGTCTTATCCAAAGAGATCCAATTTGACCATTCATGATAATCGCTTCTTTCTACTAAACTTAAGAAAACTTTCAGATCATTGTTCTCATCGAATAAACCGAAATTTTCTCCTTTTAATTGTCTATCAATAAGTTTTTGCTTGTCGATGGGGCGCAACCACTGTCTAATACCTTTTTGCAACATATGTTCTACCAGTTTACAATGTAGCTCATATGCATCGGCTAATTCATCCTCTTTAATATTTCGAAACGAATAATTCATTACTGAGCAGGACTTCCATTACTTTAGTATTATATTTTATTGTTTTCTTCATGGTTAATGACATGCATTTGCGCAATTTATAATCAGAAATAAAATCAATAATAGATTTGTTTATCTCTGTTTTTGAAAGTTCACTAAATACACCAAGATTATATCCGATTCCGGCTCTTTGGAGGGAATCGGATATCTCTGATTGTTTTGCATTAATCGAGACTGAAATAAATGGTATTCCAATTGCAGCCAACTCAAACCTCGTGTTTCCGCCGTTTATAATTGAGAAATCATTCTCTATCATCAATTGAGTAATGTTGTTTACATTTTGGAATATTTGGATTTCATGAACAGAGTTTGAAAATAAGGAATTGATATTAGACAACCGTTCTTCATTTATTTCAGCACCCAATATAATTGTGATTTTTAAATGCGTTTTAATGTCAATTAATGATTCCGAAACATATTCAGTCAATTTACACGGGTCACTTCCACCCATAGAAATAAGAATTCTTGTTGCATTCTCTCTTACTTCAAATTCTCTTGTATTTTTGAATTCTTCTCTAAAAATGAAAAAATCATTTCCTGAATAAATTTTTGAAATCTTCTTGTTTTCGTTTTGGTTTATTGTCTCTTTAAAACCATATTCTTGATATCCTATTTGAAAAATATAATCGGTTGGTATTGCATATTCTTTAAATGCATAATCTATCACACTTACTGTTATTATGCTTAAAATTTGAGTAAGCTGCTGATAATTTGACCATGAATTTTTGTACACATCAATTATAACCAAAGCGTAGTTAAGAATAGTCGTATTAAATTCTGATACATCAAATACACTAGTATTTGGAAGGTTTTCTTTGATGATTACATTTGAAATATCACCGTCACAAAAAATATCCACATCATGACGGTCTGAAATAAATGTTTGAGCCAGAGCAATACATCGGTACAAATGACCGTAGCCAATACTGGTGCCGGCTTCTGTTATAAATGCAATTTTCATTAACTTTTTTCTTTTATTTTTATACTTATTTCATGCCTCTGACAGCATATTTCCGGTATCGGATGAAGCCATTTTTCATCAATATTAGAATTCATAAGCCAACTGACAAAAGTGCAAGGAAGATTTGCGCCTGCCGCATGACTAAAAATATATCCTCCGCCAAACCTGTGATTAATATCAATTAAGTATTTCTTTTT
>CAYWLQ010000202.1:0-8480 GCA_964458775.1 uncultured Myxococcales bacterium
CGAGCCAAACGAGCCATGAGTTCCCTCCTCGGTTTAAACGCAAAGTGTGTTTATCCTTTTTCAAGGGCGAATGCAAGCTTTTATACTGTGTCCCCTATATATCCCTCCCCTATATATCCCGTGAACTATAACAGTAGCTCCGATAATTGGAGCAAACTCCATAGGATCTAAAACCATACCGATAAAAGGATGAGGTATGGGAATTGGAGGTACAGGACCCGGCGGCTGGATTATATGTACATCCACCCCCAATACCGGGTCCATCTGTTTTGACGGCGGCATCATAGTTTATGCGTCCGCGCCGGATAATAAAGAAGACTTACAAAAGATGATAGAAAAATGTCTTTTGAAAAATACATAACAGCAAGACATTATTGTCAGCAAAAATGTTTACAGGCGAAAAATTTGATTTTGAATAAATCCATAATGTATTAACAAAAATTTTTAATCTAGGAATAACCACAGTTGAATTTTTTCAACCCGTTTACCTCTTATATGATAAGATTGTATTATCTAAAAAAACTACATTTGTTTAAATATAGAAACAGAGTAAACGTTTACTTTTTAGGTTTATATGTGCTATTTAGATAAATAAGCAACTCAATTAAAAGGATATGAAGATGTACAATTGCCATAATCTGTTTCATAGATTTATAGTTTTAACACTGACATTGGTAATTAGCAGCTGTGTTATCGAAAACCCAACGGCAGTTAACGATACCGTAATTACAAACACGGATAAAGAAAAAGATACGGATACAAACTCTGATGTGAACACAGACACTGACACCGACACGAAAACAGGCACAGATACGGACACCGGCACAAATTCAGACACAGACACAGGCACAGATTCAGGCACAGATTCAGACACAGATTCAGACACAGATTCAGACACAGATTCAGACACAGATTCAGACACAGACACAGACACAGATTCAGACACAGATTCAGACACAGACACAGGCACAGATTCAGACACAGACACAGGCACAGATTCAGACACAGACATGGATACGGGTACGAAATGCACTGACGATGAATGCAATTGCGACTTAAATGAAAAACTGTGTGATGGAAGATGTATTCCCGCAAGTGATTGTTGCGGTATTAATGATTGCAAGGAAGGATTTGAATGTTTGAATAACAAATGTATTGATATTTTGGCACCTCAAATTGTCAATATAACACCGGCAGATGGCACACAAGGCGTAGAAACAAATCAAGTAATGCAAATAACTTTTAGCGAATCAATGAATCGATTGTCAGTTGAAACCGCTTTGTCGATATCATCGTTGACGACCGGGAATCTTTCTTTGTTATGGAATGATGACGGCACCGAGCTGACGGTTATACCAATCAACGGTTTAGTGTATGCCGCAGGTACAGATCCTAAAACTGTTACTGCACGGACTTATACAATCTCTATTGCAACTACAGCAACTGATCTTGCAGGAAATAGACTTTCGCTAGCATTTAACACAAGCTTCAGTACATTAAGAAGAATTACTTCAGTTTTATTACCAATGGAAGTTGTAAATAGAGTTACGCCGTATCCAAACCCAGCTATTCTTTATCAATGTCCTGATAGTTTAACCGATGATAGTGTAATATATGTATATAATGGCGAAGAAAAAGGGTCTACAATTAAGAATTATGTGTTTGTTGCATATAATAGTGATGACATTGAATCAGCAAATAGAATTAGAAATTTTGAATTGGTTGAATTCTTAGGAACCCAGGTTAACGCATCCGACAACTTTTATATAAGTGCCCTAGTACAACTGACACGGCTGGCGTATGAGCCCATTTCGGTCGAAACCGTTGGAGACAGTTTTATTGAGAATCTCGGCACGTTCAGCGACAGCAATCTAACAAACTGTTCACTAGATATAACTGACTCATTTCAGTCTGAATGGTCAATCGGTAATAATCTACAACTGTTTTCCCTACAACAGGGAGGAAACGAAGAACCTGCAGGAGGAGCGTCATTTTTATGCGATAGTTTTGTGCTTAATGTTACTTACACTACCTTGTAACGCTGCTTTTTTTGAATTTTAATTATTTACGATCAAGGAAACCTTTTTAAGCAGCTACTTGCAGAGTTTGCAAACACGTATGATTTTTTCTTGAGGGTATCTTGAAATCATACTGCATTAATAGATTCATTTTTTATGTAATTATTTTGTTACTTACGATGTATTTGATTATCAGCCCAAAGAGTTGAAAAATTATCTCAGTAAGTTAAGCCGTGTCCGTAGGGATAGAGGGGCGTTGCGGAAGAAGCATCTTGTCCGGGTTCATCTCCTTGTTTGTCCAGATTGATGGGGATTTGGTTGAAATTGGCCGGCCAGGAGTGAGTAAGTTTCCCTGAGGGCTTTGCATCACCGTAAAGCACATCAGCAACTCCGATGCCGCGAGAGCCCGGCAACCACGCGGATACTATCGCCGCACATCCGTCGATCACCGATTGGTCCATTACCAACGGACGACCTGTTAGAAGTACCAGAATAACCTGTTTACCGCTGCTTAGCGCCTGGGAAAGTACATTATAATGAACTTGCTCGCTGAGCAACACAGAGGGCGGCGGGTCCTTTACGGACCATTCCTCGGTTGAATGATGATCACCGGCTGTTTCAGCGTAGGGTTGTTCTCCGATTACCACCACTACTTTGTTTCCGCTACCGCTTATGGTTGTAGCGTTAAAAGAAATATTGTTATTTCCTCCTACGTTTCGCATTCCCGCTACAATGGTTTCTCCTCTGATGTTGTTATTGTGAGTAGAGTCAGTATCTCCTTGCCAAGTAACCGTCCATCCTCCTGCTTGAGCACCCATGTTGTCGGCAAAAGCTCCCACTACAGATACAGCTTCACTTTTATTTAAAGGCAGCGCTCCTCCGCTATTCTTAAGAACAACAATGGATTTTTGGACCGCTTCCCTGGCCAATTGCTGATGCTCACTGGACCAGGTCTGACTGCGTAGAGAGGAGTTTGAATAGGCCTTGGCAAAACCGTTGGAAAACAAATCCATTCTTACTTTGATTCTTAAAATACGTCTAACAGCATCATCCACTCTGGAAGCCGGTATTCTTCCCTGGTTTACACCGGCAACAATATTGTCCATCCAACCTTTTACACCGTCGGGTTGGGGGTATTGGCCCTCCGCATCCATCGCGATCATTGCCATGTCCATACCGGCAGATATTGAGGTAGAGACATTATCCAACGTGTAGTCCTCAACCCGGTTTGCTCTGGCGACCGCGTCATAATCGGACAACCTGAAACCGTCAAATCCTAGTTCGGTAATCAGTATGTCAGTAAGCGAAAGCGTATCAAAACTCATAGGATAAGTTTGACCGTCATGAGTCCAGTTGTGGTAAGACGGCATTATAGATGCTACTTTTTCTTCAACTGCCGCCTCAAAAGGAGGTAAGTGAATTGCTCTGAGCGTGTTCACACTGAAAACAGCGGTTCCAAGGTTAACACCGCCTGTGGTGCCGCCGTCTCCTACATAGTGCTTTGCTGTAGACGCCAAAGACGCAGAATCTGAAAGATCGCCCATTCCCTGAAGGCCGTGTATGTAGGCAGCACCCATCTCAGCGTTTATTTCAGGAGTTTCCCCATAACTTTCGTAAGTTCTTCCCCATCGCTCATCGCGAGCAACAGATATCTGGGGAGCAAAATTTAAATTAATACCTGCTCCTCTACATTCCACTGCTGTCGCACGACCTATTCTCATAACTAAATCTGAATCACCTGTAGCTCCAAGGCCGATATTGTGAGGGAAAACAGTAGAACCGAATACTGTAGCATTTCCGTGAACAGCATCAACTCCGTACAACATGGGTATTCCGCAGCCGTCTATTGCCGCATCCTGTAATGGGTCCACAGCATTGGCAACTCTTTCCGGAGAGCTTCCCGGACCAAGGGGGAATTCCCCACCGCCGTTAAAAACCGAGCCGAAACAACTGCTGCGCATTTCTGACGTTGTAACATCCTCATACTGGATCTGTGTCATCTGAGCAGCTTTATCCTCCAATGATAGTGTTTTCAATATTTCTTCGACCTTCTCCTCGACCAAAGCATCGGCATCTCCGTCCGCATCAGTGTCTGCGTCCGTATCTGCATCGGTATCAGTATCGGTATCTGTATCGGTATCTGCATCTGCATCGGTATCGGTATCTGCATCTGCATCTGCATCAGTATCTGTGTCAGTATCTGCATCTGCATCAGTATCTGTATCTGCATCAGCGTCCGCATCGGTATCAGCATCTGCATCGGTATCAGTGTCCGAATCTGCATCTGCATCACTATCAGCATCAGCATCTGTATCAGTATCTGCGTCTGCATCGGTATCGGTATCTGCATCGGTATCAGTGTCCGAATCTGCATCTGCATCAGCATCTGCATCTGTGTCAGTGTCCGTATCAGTATCAGCATCTGTGTCGGTATCCGAATCAGCATCTGCGTCTGTATCAGCATCAGCATCAGCATCCGAATCACCGTTTTCGGAATCATACGGGTATCCGCTATCGGTTTCCTTTTCACCGCATCCGACAGCAAATACACAAAATACACAAGACATAACTAACCAATTACACAAATAAGTTTTCATTAACAAAGCCTCCTTTAAAAATTATTAGGACACTGTTTATATATGTTCCCAAATTTCTAGGAATATTTCACTTATTTTAATTCAAAGAGCTATTTGGAAAATCTCAATTCACAACAATTGTCATCCTTTGGGAAAGCAGCTTTCCGCTTGGACTTGACAATGTAGTTTCCGCATCGGATGCAATAGATACTTCCAATTCTCCGGGTTCAACTTTCCAACTGTTTGAAGCCATATCAAAATACTTTAAATCTTCGATTCGCAGCGGCATGGTAACTCGTTTAGTTTGTCCGGGCATCAAGCTGACACGATAAAACCCTTTAAGCTGCTTGATTCTCAGTTTTTCGTTACTTGAGTCAGGGTAAGAGGTAAACAAAAATACAACTTCATCGGCTTGAGTTTCTCCACGATTGCTTATGTCGACACTTACAGGGGCCATTCCGTCTGAAACGACTGCGCTGCAAGGCATTTCTAAATTGAGGTGCTCGAAAGTAGAATAACTTAGGCCGTATCCGAAGGGGAAAAGTACTTTCTTGTTTTGTTGCTCGTAATAACGATAACCGGCAAAATAGCTGTGGTCTATGATTCTGCCAGGATTAAAAACCGGTGCATCGTTCCAGGCAGCCGGCCACGAAATTGGAAGTCTGCCGCTTGGACTTACTTGACCGAACAACAACTGCCCTATCGCTTTACCCCCGGCCATTCCCGGATACCATGCCATTAGAACAGCGGGAACTTCTTCCAGCCACGGCATATCTATTACACTGCCTCCTTCCAACACAACAACCATCGGTTTTCCAAGAGCGGCAGCGCTCTGAATGAGGTCTATTTGAGGAGTTGACGCAATCTTAGCATCAAGAGCAAAGGAAGAACGATCTCCTGCACCTGTATACTCCTCTCCTTCGTCCATAGCATTTAACCCGGCCACCACTACTACAAAATCTGCTCCCGCTGCATCAGCAGCGACAGAACCTCTGATTACGTTTATGTTGGGATCGATTTCGGAGGCGACTGCTTTAATACCGTCAAACGGTCCGGTACTCCTGGTCGGATCAGACACAACCATACTGGAACCCATGTCTCCCGTAACTACATCAACAGCATAATTGACCTGTCCCGCTGCACTAATAGCAGTTAAAGTAAAATCGACCGTTGCTCCCAATACCGCCACGGTAAATGAAGTTCCTGTAGGTTTTATAGGCAGGGTATTATTCTCGTTTTTGAGCAGAACCGCGCCTTTCAGTGCCGCTTCTTCCGCCAGTTTCAGATGTACATCTCCTGTGTCAATTATTGTAGTTGTTTGACGATCCCACTCAACGGTTGAAGGTTTGAGGCCGAATTGTTTTTCATTCAAGTCAGCAATCTTAAATCTATATTTTTGTTCAAGAATACGAGAAACAGACTGATTGATATAGGTTTCCGAAACCTGTCCTCCGGCTACAAGAGAGGGAAGCTCTCTATAATTGAGAGCCCAAGGAAGTTCCATATCCATTCCGGCAGTAACACCCTTTATTGCAACTGTTTGATATTCACCAGGTAGTCGAGTTGCAATATTGCCGTTACTCATTGCCCACCAATCGCTTAAAACAAAACCCTCAAAACCAAAATCGTCGCGCAAAATAGTTGTCAGCAGGTGCTCATTTTCTGTACATTTTTCTCCATTGAGAAGATTGTAGGCAGCCATTACACAGGCAACACCGCCGTCTTTTATTATCATTTCAAAGGCTCTGCTGTAGATTTCGCGAAGGGTTTGCTCATCCATTTCAGAGTTCAGACCGGCACGATTGTTTTCAACATTGTTGCCGGCATAATGCTTTACGCATGCCGGTATATATTGCTGAACGCCTAAGGTATAAGCTGTTCCCATTCTTCCCAAATGATAGGGATCTTCACCGTAGGTTTCTTGTGCTCGACCCCAAGCAGGATGTCTGAGTAAATTAACAGTAGGAGCCAGCATTAAATGTCGTCCGGACGCAACGGTTTCTGATGCGTGCGCTTGTCCTATACGATACTCCAAATTCATGTCAAAAGAAGCTCCGCGCGACATAGAAACTGGAAAGGCAGTAGCATAACCGTTATGGCCGGGTTGCCGGTCGGTTACAAGATTAAGTCCGCGAGGACCGTCTCTAAACTTAATACCGCGAATTCCTTTTTCGACATTATCCATTTGCCGAAAGATATCACTAGTATTGGCTCCGCCGGCGGCATCCGTTCCCACCATTTGTCCTACTTTGTCTGTTATGCTTAAATTGGACAAATCATTGGATACTTGTGTGCGAATTTGGGCATTTGGTTGATACGGAGATGAAAATGGAATAACTGCACCGGATTCTTCACAGTTTTCTCTTTCAATAGGCTCTCTTTCACCATAAGCCACTTCCTCTTCGTAGCTTTCCGGAGGCAAAAAAGATGTATCTCTATCACTATCATAGTCCCGAGAGCCCGATTTTGAACTCCAGTCATAATGAGTGCAGGACACAATCGCTAATGCTGTAAAAATAATATGAAAATAAGCAAGCTTGCCGAATCTCGGTCTAATCATCGGAATAACCCTTTCAACTATCTAATATACTAACACATTAAGCTTTGTTTCTTCGATAAACACTTTTTCACACATACTTTTCATATAATGGGCAGGCAATCTCTGTCAACATGAGGTATTCATCATGATTTGTTCGTTGAATTTACAACAGTTTAAATAGTATTGAAAATTTTTGATACAAATCAGTTTCTAATCGACCAGTTCTGAATAATCGAAATCATCATCCAAATTGTCTTCGTTAAGAAAAGAAGGGTCATTACTTTGCTCGCTGTCCTCCAACGCAATGATAGTCGCTGAGTTTGCCTTTAAACTCCAATTGTGATTTATTCGAGTCAGCAAGCTTACAACGCTTCTTGCAGTATCCTCTATACGGTCCATAGCTGCACCGTCTTTGATACGTTTGCCGATAAAACTGCATCCTTCAGTTCTAATGCTTTCAAGGTATTCAGGATCATTTAAATAGGCGCGATCCCGCTCCTCACAAACCTCTAATAGAGAATCTACTTGTGCGGTTCGCTCGAAACCTACAAAGATAAATCGGTCCGAGCTCATATGAACAACCTTTGTTTCTACCAAGCCAAGGAGCTTGCGCGACGAAGACGGGGAACTAACTGAGCATCTTTTTCAAACTTCTTACAATCCAAACAAGAAAATGAGCGCCATCTCTTTGTCGATGCCTCATTCAAACAACGGTCATAAAACTTACAATTATCTCGTCGGTGCAAGCTGATTTCACGAATATCTAAGGTTTCATCCAGTTTTCTCATTGTTCACCTCACAATACAAATATCTAAAACTATTAAGCACTCCATAAAGGGTACCGTTCTAAAAGCCGAGAGGATTATACGCTGCGATTTAGTCCCGTCAATAATATATCGTATGCCGATATATTATTACTGTAATAATACACATACTAGGCGAAAAACAGTCAACAAATAGTTTTTTTTTACGATTACTTGAGGGAAATGAATCATTCTATATCCATCGCTGTGACATTTACCGTTTTTATTCTGAGCATTACTGTTGCTTACCATCGTTTACTAAGTTTTTCCTTAACAGAGGAAGCACAAGAGCGTTCTCATCTGCATTGTATCGGTATTGTTCGTCCTGATGGAGTGTTCGGAATTGTCGAAGACTTGCCGGATCAAGTTTCCCAAAAGGCTGTTAAAGCTTTGTTTCTTTCTGAAGATTGTGCAAAGGAGCTTTCTCAAAATAAAAAAAAGAACGGATATAAATTTGTTTTTGTCCAAAAGACCGGCCAAACCTGTACCATACAAAAATCAGAACCGTTTACCGGAATGTCAAGCTTGCTTTGCGGTTTCAAAC
>CAYWLQ010000203.1:0-8217 GCA_964458775.1 uncultured Myxococcales bacterium
CAAACCCCAGTGCGATGCACTGGGCCGGTATGGGAAATCCCTTCGGGGTTACAGACTTCATTAAAATATTAGATAAATAAGTCATTTTCGCATTCGCCGGAATGACTGGCGTTTACGAGCGATAGAACATTCTGTTTTGGACTGTATTGATTTATGAGGCGGGAACTATGCAGGTTCACTCTTTCAGTGAGTCTGACACATTCCCTCTTGGCATGTGTAACTATACTTGTCCAAAAGACTAACATATGCTCCCTTTCCCAAGTTGACATACCATAAAAAATATATATACTAAAAATGATATGTGGCAAATTTTAGAACATCGTACCGTTAAGAAGCAGTTGAAGACAGCACCGGTTGAGGTGTTGAAACGGTACGAAAAGTGGAAGGACATTGTCGCAATTTCCGGACCGCATGGGTTGAGACTGATCAAGGGGTTTCACGACGAAACTCTACAAGGCGAGTGGAGCGGATTTCGTTCTTCACGACTAGGGAATCAATTTAGGGTGATTTACGCCGTGGAGAACGACATTGTTGTCGTTAAAGTCATGAGTGTGACAGCACATGATTACAGGAGAAAGGCATGAAAGAGTTTACAAAAGCCGAAAAACAGATTGATGTCTCTGTGGGAGAATCCGTTCGAATCATTCGAGAGTTGCAGGAACTCAGCCAGAATGAGTTGGCCAGACTAACCGGAATTCCGCAATCGACGATTTCCGCAATTGAGCACGATCGCGTCAAACTTGGTGTGGAAAGGGCCAAAATTCTTGCGAGGGTTTTAAAATGCCATCCAGCAGTTCTTGTTTTTCCAGGTTGGACCATTGAGCAGGGATCTGCCGCCTAACAGAGCTCTGAAGGATTGACGCGAACTTGGGCAACGCACTAAAAGGAGGCAGGCAGATACCACAGAGAACGCCAATTCGGCGAAGCAGGTATATAGATGCACTGAAAGGAGCAATTTCCGGTATTGTCTTCAATTCCTTCAATGCCTCAACCGCCACTTTTGCCTTAAGCGAAGGGCTCAGTTTCCTTTTAATGGTTTTTCCCACGTTCTTTTCCTCCACGTTCTTCTTCTCTCGGACAACTCTAAACCAACCTTAGTCGTTGGTCCAAATTTTGGGGACCACTATACCTTCTGTTTTGGACTGTATTGATTTACGAGATGGAAACTATGCAGGTTCTTTCATTGTAAATCCGTGGCGCTGAAAATCTGTCGAGAGCCATGACCATTCCTCTTTGATCCGTTCAACGGTTGAGTCAAATGCCATTTGTTCGGTTTCTGTTTTATAGAAGAAACGCATCATGGTTCCTGACATTTTTTCCAGATCTTTTGGTGTCGGTGAGAATACAACTATAGATACATTGGGATATGCTTCTTCTGCCCTGCCTATAAGCTCTGACAATCTGGTTCTTATCATTGATTTTACCGATTGTACTGTATTGAAAAAACCGCCTCTTCCTGAAACATATCCGGCTTGGTCGGCGGATATGGGTGTTAGCGGATCTATGCATATAACCAGGGTTGCACCGTGAGCCACTGCGATATCCAGATTGACTGCTCTGGTAAAAATGCCGTCAATGTAATAGCGTCCCTTTATTTTCTCGGGAGGATAGTACGGAGTCATCGCGCAGGATGCTCTAACCGCATGGGATATGGGAACATCATCAAAGCCTTCTTCTCCAAAGGTAAGGTGTGCGGCGGTGTCTTGATCTGTTACTCCGATAAAAAGTTTCTTTTTTAATTGTTGAAAATCGTTTGTTAGGCCGGGTTTCCCAAATTGGCTTTCTAAATACCACCTAAGTCGATCACCTGAAAATATTGCCGTAGGTGTAATTCTTAGCGCCGTATCCAGCGGGGTTTTCAACCATTCGCCTTTTAAAATATCTTTGACTGCACCGCTTAAGCGCGCGGCGATTTCTACAAGGTTGGGATCGAATAGCATTCCCCTGGTTACGGGATCAATTCTGCTGCTTTTTCCTTTTAGAGCAAAGGCAAGTTCTCGGGGGGAAATATTGTTTGCTAGAAAAGCTGAGATAATTCCTCCTGCCGAAATTCCCGAAAAAATATCGATATCAGTTATGCTTTTGTTTACCAGAAAGCTGTCCAGTGCGCGAAGCACTCCTAGTTCATAAAACATTCCCTCTATTCCGCCGCCGGCCAGGCAAAGTGCAACCTTTCCGGTTTGGGTTTCTTTAACGGAACGGCATACGGATTCAATTGCGTCTAAAATAGAATTTGGTTCGACGATGATTCCTCCTAGTTGAAGTGAACCGGCAGCATAGGCGTGATACGCAAGTTTGGGACCTTCCGGAAGAATTATCCATAACCCGCTTCGAGAAGGTCTTCTTAAAGATGATACTCTTGCAATTATTTCGGGAAGTGCTTTTCCGGCTGTGCTGGAAGAAAAGGAGTCGGTCTTTTCGGAGGTTCGGTTATCTATGATTATTGCGCTGACAATCATTTTTTTTGCGATAGTCACCACATTGTTAATATCGCTGATAAGGATTATGCAAACGATTTCACTGTTATCAAGTTTGACAAGAAAACCTGAAAAGTCTTCGTCATTTACTTTTGATGTTGAAATTTTCTCAAGTTCGTTTAGCCTGAAACTCTCTTCATGTTCGGATACCAGTACCAAAATAATACGAGAAGCCAAAGTCGTTAGATTTTTACTATTGAAATCATTCATTATTTTGCGATTCCTTTTTTTGTCACATTAAAAAGTTACTAGTTCTTGAAATTAATATATGATTAAACTATATGATCACTCGTATCTTTTTTAAGATAAGGTAAATGACAAACGGTATATATTATACCGGCGATTGCGGAGGAGATCATGGCTGAAGATAAAATTGTTGCTTCTTTCAAGCGAAATCCAACCGAAGAGGTCAGGGCGGGTATTAAAGAATTCAAAGGACGCCGCTATATTGATCTCCGAATCTATTACATGGATGACCAAGGTGATTGGAAACCCACCAAAAAAGGGATTTCCCTTGCTACGGATTTTATTGCGGAGCTTAAACAAGCTGTTGAATTAATTGAAAAAGAACTACAGCAAGACGAGCAATAAACCCGCCTTTTGTCGTTAGATGCAAAAGCAGATTTTTTGTTTGCTTTTCGCTCGATCGTCAAGTTTAACCGTTTCTTGGCTTTATCTATTGTGGTATGTCGAACACGACAGTTTTGCATTTTTCCGAGGAGGAAATTCATGGCACACCGGATCGAGATCGCACTAAAGAGGGGCAGTCGTGATGCTCTAGGACAGTGCGTATTGTCCGAAATTCGAAGAGATCTTGCTCTTGATGTTGAAAAAGTACGAACCGTTGATGTTTACACAATTGACGCGGACCTTTCTATCGAAGAACTAACCGCTTTGGCGGAAGCTTTGGCCGATCCAATTATTCAGGATTGGACAGTAGATTCTCCAATTGCCAGAGGATTCGACTGGCTTTTAGAGGTGGGTTTTCGCCCAGGAGTAACGGACAATGTAGGTAGAACTGCAACGGAAACAGCCAGATTGGTATTAAAGGATAGCTTTCCTAAAAACGGTGCTATTTTTACTTCACGCCAATATTTAATAAACGGTGAGTTGGTTCGTGCCGAAGTTGAGAGAATAGCTATTGAGCTTTTATGCAATCCGCTAATCCAGCGACACACCGTAATTGATAAGAATACTTTTGAAAACAATACAGTAACTTCTATCGAAGTGCCGAAAGTTACGGACTGTGCTGAGCCGAAAGTCGAAACCGTCGAAATAGAGCTTGATGACGATTCTCTGGTTGCTATGAGCAGAGAAAAGACTTTAGCGCTTTCTCTTGATGAGATGCACGCCATTCGAGATTTCTATAGACGACAGGATATCAAGGAAAAACGTCAGAGAATGGGCCTTCCATCGTCTCCAACTGATGTTGAGTTGGAGGCGCTAGCCCAAACCTGGTCTGAACACTGCAAGCATAAGATATTTAGCTCAAAGATTACCTATCATGCTCCCGGAGAGCGTACTGAAGAGATAAATTCGCTTTTTAAAACCTATATTCACGGGACAACCTCAGCGGTTCGCAAAGCTCTGGGTAATGATGATTTTTGTTTGTCGGTTTTTGTGGATAATGCCGGAGTTTGGAAATTTGATGATGATTGGAGTTTGGTTTTTAAGGTGGAAACACATAATTCACCTTCGGCTCTTGATCCTTACGGCGGAGCTCTTACAGGTATTGTAGGTGTCAATAGAGATCCTCACGGTACAGGTCAGGGTGCCAGATTGTTTTGTAATACCAACGTTTTTTGTTTGGCGTCGCCTTTTCATGAGGGAGAGATTCCTCCCAGATTACTTCATCCGCACAGAGTTATGGAAGGAGTAAGAAAGGGTGTTGAGCACGGCGGAAACAAGAGCGGCATACCCACTGTTAACGGCTCTCTTGTCTTTGATGAGCGATTTTTGGGCAAACCGTTGGTCTTTTGCGGAACAGGCGGAATTATGCCGTCTGTTATCAACGGTAAACCGTCCCATGAAAAAGCTGCCCGTCCTGGAGATAGGGTTCTTATGGTGGGAGGACGAATAGGCAAGGACGGAATACACGGTGCAACCTTTTCTTCGGAAGAGCTTCACGAAGGATCACCGGCCACCGCCGTACAAATCGGCGATCCTATTACTCAGAAAAGAGCAATAGACTTTTTATTGCGAGCAAGGGATGAGGGCTTATATAGTTGTTTAACCGACAACGGAGCAGGGGGGTTGTCTTCTTCAATTGGAGAAACCGCGTCTGATCCCGGCGGAGCTAGAATTGACCTGGCAAAATGTCCGTTGAAATATCCGGGACTTATGCCTTGGGAAATTTTTCTCTCTGAAGCACAAGAACGCATGACCTGCGCTGTTCCTCCGGAAAATCTTGAGAGATTCTTGTCTTTGGCAACCGAAATGGGAGTTGAAGCTGTGGATCTCGGAGAGTATACAGAAGGTCCGGATCTCGAAATCCTTTACGACGGAAAACCCGCCGCTCTTCTCAATATGGACTTCTTACACAACGGCGTTCCTCAAATGAATTTGGAAGCGAGATTTACTCCTCCCAAAGAAGATAGATTTGAAACCCCGTTGCCGAGGGATTTGGGGGATTCCCTAACGCAAATGCTCGGTAGATTGGATATTTGCTCCAAAGAATACTGGGTGCGTCAGTATGATCACGAGGTTCAGGGCGGATCAGTTGTCAAACCCTTGGTGGGAGATGCTTGTGACGGTCCTTCAGATGCTGCTGTGGTTAGACCTGTGTTGACTTCTATGAAGGCAGTTGCTGTGGGTCACGGAATTTGTCCTAAATTTTCGGACCTGGATGCCTATCATATGACTGCTCTTGCTGTCGATGAAGCAATGAGAAATATTGTTGCTGTAGGTGCAGATCCTGATCGTGTTGTTGCTTTGGATAATTTTTGTTGGTGCGATCCGGTTTTTTCAAAAAACAATCCGGATGGAAAACACAAACTCGCTCAATTGGTTCGTTCCAACAAAGCATTGTTTGATGTTTGCACTGCCTACGGAATGCCTTTAGTGTCAGGCAAAGACAGTATGAAAAACGACTATTCTATAGGGAAAACAAAGATTTCTATTCCGCCTACACTGTTGGTAACGGCGGTGGGCATTCTTCAATCAGCAGAACAGGCTGTTACTATGGATGCGAAAAAACCGGGAGATCTTGTTTATCTTTTGGGTGAAACCTATGAAGATATGGGTTGTTCTCAGTATGCGTCTCAAGTGGGCACAGCTACCGGAACCGTACCTAAACTGAGAAATCCTCAGATTACTGTTTCTCGTTATAGATGGTTGCATAGAGCAATTAAGGCAGGTCTTGTTGCTTCATGTCACGACCTGTCAGACGGCGGACTGGGTGTTGCCTTGGCTGAAACGGCTTTTGCTGGAAATCTTGGTCTTGTCATAGATTTGAGAGAAGCAGCTCACGACGGAATAACACGGGACGATGTACTGTTGTTTTCTGAAACTCCGGGTCGAATGCTTATTACTGTGCCTCAATATGCATCAAGATCCTTTGAAATATTGCTTGGAGATTCGGTGAGAAAAATAGGACTGGTTACTGCGGATAAACAATTGCAGATTACCGGACTTTCAGGAAAAATTGAGGTGGACGCGGCTCTTGCTGATTTGAAAGAAGCGTGGCAAAGACCTCTGCGATTTTAGTAAAGGAGATAAAAATGACGCGACAAGTGCGCGTAATAGTTTTGGCCGGAAACGGGATTAACTGTGAGATGGAGACAACACATGCTTGTCGTCTTGCCGGTGCTGATGTGGTTGATATTGTCTATCTATGGGATCTGGCATCAAATAAGGCGTCTTTGGACGGATACGACCTTTTGTGTCTTCCCGGAGGATTTCTGGACGGCGATGATCTGGGATCAGCACGAGCTTCGGCCATTAGAATTAAATACACAAAGAACAACGATATTTCGCTTGCTGAACAGTTTAAGCAATTTGTTTCAAGAGGAGGTTTGGTCATCGGCATCTGTAACGGTTTTCAGCTGATGGTTAAGCTGGGATTGTTGCCTTCTATAGGCGGAGAACTGGGAACTCAACAGGTGACACTTACCTTTAATGATTCAGGAAGATTTGAAGACAGATGGGTGGACCTTGCTGTTGATCCCGATTCTCCATGTGTGTTTACCAAAGGTATGACACGGCTGGCGCTTCCGATAAGACACGGTGAGGGAAAGTTACTTTGTCGTGATGACTCAATTGAAAATGAGCTTAACGTAAAACATCAAATTCCGATTCGTTACATAGATCCTGCGGACGGTCTTCCCACAGAGCGTTATCCGATGAATCCAAACGGTTCAACCGGAGGAATGGCGGCTCTTACTGATCCGACCGGAAGACTGTTTGGATTGATGCCTCATCCCGAAGCCTTCTTGCATCGCACAAACCATCCGCATTGGACCAGGAAGCCGCTTTCTGAGGACGGAGACGGACTGAGATTATTTCAGAATGCGGTTCAGTTTATAAAGCAAAACAACTAATCAAAGAGATGTCCCCGGCTCGGGGAATCGAACCGGGGACTTTTAGGAGACATGTCGGCTTGAGCTTTGGGTACAGAACTCAAGCCTATGGGTTTAAGGGGGATAACAATCGTATTGTGGATTTGAATCCATTTTTATTTGCAATTGCTATCCGATATTATCAGTGCCTTAAGGTAATAGATACGGTTCAGGAAAAAGTGCTTTTATTGGTTTTTTTTTCAAGAAGTGTGAAAACTAGTGCATGGTCAAATTTATGTCGGCGGGTATGGTTTCGCTTAATAGGCGGGAAGAAGATTTCTAAAAAGTGCCGGCCTCAGTATTGATGGGTATGACAAACAAAAGATGAGTGTTATTGGTTGACATTTGCAATGGTAATGCAATAATGAACCTGTTAGTATTTAGCTGCCTTGAAAATATTGTGAGTTAGCGTGATTTTGTCACAAGGCTCTTATAGGTCGGCAACGTTGAGCATCTTGTTCTTGAATTGGTACAGGTGGTTTTAATGAGCAACATGCTTCTGGTTATTGATGATGCACCGGATATTTGCCGGATGTTTCAACGCAACTTAAAAAAAGTTTTTTCCGTGATACATGTGGCTTCGGGTGCAGCGGAAGCTGTAGCTATTCTAGAAAATCAGCCTATTACACATATTATATGCGACCTATATTTAGGCCCCGCAGAACAGCTTGGTTATGAATTAGTACGCAACTGGAGAGAAAGAAAACCGGAAATAAAATATGTTGCTTTGTTTACAGGTTCAGCTTTGGATGCTCAGCTTTCATATGAAGGAATTGATGATGTGTTTCTAAAGCCGGACGGCTTGGTTGATATCATTGATACACTGGGAGCGAGTGTTCAGATTGCAGGTTGATGTTCAAACACCTTGACCGATCATCGGTCAGGTTAAACACTGTGCCTTAGGCGCTGAAAGGGAAAAATCATGACTAAAGCAGTATCCTTATTAATTGCACGAGAAACACAGGCCTGGATTGAATCTCTTTATGATTGCGGAATTGTCACCTTTGACGAAAAGGGAACAATGTCGATCAACCCCAATGTTCGCGAATTGGTCTCGCAGATGCATTATGTGCTTTCTGCCGGTGACCCCAATAAAAAGGAAGCTTTAGAAAAAGCCTTTGTAGATGCAATGAGCGCCACTAGTGCTCTGAGCGTGAACATGGGGCCGGGTACACTTTCAATCT
>CAYWLQ010000204.1:0-7541 GCA_964458775.1 uncultured Myxococcales bacterium
AGATGACGGCGCAACACGTTGCAAGAGATATTCGTCGGAGCCGAAGCAGGATTGACGGATTCGGAAAGTGGACGAACATTTGGATGGAGAGGTATCCGTGTAAAGTATCTATTGTCTTGGCCTGACCCCCTTGCCTTCTTGACCCCCTTGCCTTCTCGTCAACGCCTCACCGCCAATCCCTTCTACACCGTTACTGCTATCAGCTCTCCAATTCATTAACAGGATAGTAAACTGTTCGAAAACCTATGTTAGGGTCGGTTTACAGGACGGTTACTTTTCTCTTCCCCTATTTTCTTTCGCAATACCAACCGCTAATCAAGCACCAGTGTATGTCTTACACAGAAAGGATTTGTACAGACCAACTAAGCATTTGTCGTGACGGAGAGAAGTAGGGGAAGCTTGAAGTTGTCAGCGGGGTCATGGTAAGCGGTGCTTGATTGATCTATAATGAAATGCTGACCGTCCTTTAACGGTATAAAAGATAACAATATCGAGTAGAGATATGAAAATTTGCGGCATCACAAATTGACAGTCAGAAAAAGTTTTTCCTTGACTGTGAGAGCCGCTTTTTCGATATCCCCTTTTTCTTGCATTGTTTTATCACTCAATTGACTTCATGAATTCCACTAATGCCTCACTCTCTTTTTGGCAAGTATATTCCTGTGATGTATCTTCCTCCAATTCAGCGGAGGGACAGATCTTCATCATTGCTTCAAACTCTTTCTTACATGGGTAATCTGCCTGATCGAATTCTGTATCTCCATAGGTGTTAATACCTGCAAAATAGGCTCGATACTCATCACAAGTATCAATTTTCTCCAAACATTTAGCAGTTGCTCCTGTTGGTGAATATACAGATTGGCAGGTCGCAGACATATTTTCATAGATGCACTCGCTAAGAGGAGTTGCCACAGAGCACAATCCTTCGCAATTATCGGGATCTAAATCGTACAATCCGCAGTTGATTTCAAATTCACAACTCTTCTTACATGACTGTATATTATCTGAGTGTTCAGTATCATTCCCATCGTCTCCACATCCTACGACAAGAAGCGTTACACCTAATATCAAACTGACAAACAAACAAATTCTCATCGTTTATTCCTTCTCATTTTGTGCAAGATTTCATACATTCTGCACCGGTTTCTGTTTCGCAGCATATTGAATCATTGCCGCAGTCACCTCGTCTCCAAATTCCGTCAATATGACAATAAAACAGCGAATCTTTTTTTATATCGTTACACCTACTGTAAGTATCTGTTTCCATATTGCAATGCTCATTCCAAAAGGAACAGATAGCACTAGTTGGAGTAGTTAAAGTTTCCATACAGTATTCTCCCTTCTTCCGGTCGCATTTATACCCATAGCTGAGCTTAGGAAATTTAACAGTGTCAAGGCCGTCACAATTTCTTTCTCTGCCGTCTGTGCCGTTTTGTTCTAAGATGGGGCAGAAATTTCCGCGGTGATCGCAGTCTCCTATAACATCTCCAATGCAAATGGACTTTGTATTTGCCGGACAAACCGCATCAACAAAGTAGCATCCGTGAGTGGTTTTTCCATCCCATAAACAAACAGCTTCATAGTCTGAGCAATCTGTTTCAGATAAGCGCAAGGTGTATGTTCCGCCTGATATTCCTGACTCACTTCCGGTGCATACTTCTAAAACGTTTCCGTTGCATGACGTTCCCTCTGTGCTGCATTGATCTTTGGCATCTTCAAAAATAAAGCATCCGGTCGAGGTTATTAAGCATATTAACAATATGATAACGGTTTTCATTCTTGTTACCTTTTTAATTCAATCCGGCTGTCGGCTAATCTATAATCCGTAGTATCTTAAAGTAATATTCCCTGCCCCGCTGCCGTGCAACAATATCAAAGTCGCACAGTCCTCACTAACCGGACCGATAAAGCGGTTATCCCAATTGTTGTTAAAAGTGGCATTGCCGCTGCTTTCGGAACAGATATTTGTCCAATCAAAAGGCACCGGATAAGTTCCCTGATCGGGTTGCAGTTGCATAATGCGAGCATCCCACCAGTCCGGATACTCATTTTGCACTTTGACACAGCCGTTATTCGGTACAGTAACCCAGTTTCCGGGAGCACCAAGATCAATAGCAGAGGCAATAGTACACAAATCCGGTATCGCTTCTTGACAAATACCGGAATCGCAATTTTCGCTAATGCAGTCAGTATTTATATGACACTGTTTGCCTTCTTCGCAAGGAGGGCATGAATTGCCGCCGCAGTTAAGGTCCGTCTCAGTTCCGTTTATTTCGTCATCATTACAACTCGGTATCGGTCCGGCGCAAATGCCGGCATTGCAATATCCGCTAAGACAATCTCGATGTACAAAGCAGTTTTTACCATCTACGCATTTGTCACAAACCCATCCTCCGCAATTCATGTCAGTTTCATCTTGGTTTTGTGCAAAGTCACTACAAGAGGGCTCCTTTTCACAAGTTGAACTACAACCGTCTCCATCTATAGTGTTTCCATCATCACAGGATTCACCGATTTCCCATTTTCCGTTTCCACACTCCCATGTTATCTTTAGATACTCCACAGCACCGATGTCAGGAGCCGATCTTTCGGTGCCGAAAATATCCTTTAACGGCGATAACACGGCATAGGCAGCGTCAATACAAGGAGATCCAGCTTGAAGTTCATAATCACTTCTAATTGTAACATCAAACATAGGATCATTAGTGATATTCTGTGTACCGTTCCAGCCGCCCTCAATCGCACTATAGTTTACTTGTGCCCATCCGTTGATATGATCGGCCCAAGTTCCCGCACGGTTACCCCAAACAATAGAGTTGTTTATGTTTGCATTCCCCGAAATGCCTCCGCCCGAAATACCGGCGGTGTTGTCTGCAATTGTGCAGTTGGTAAAGTCAGTGTTTCCCCCTGAAACTCCGCCTCCGTTTATATTTGAGTTGTTGTTTGCAACAATGCAATTAACAAAAGTTCCAGATGAATCGGCTACAGCTCCACCGTTGGTATCCGCATTATTATATGAAAATTCACAATTGACAAAAACACCTTGTGATTGCTCCACGGCACCGCCGTTGATTGCAGAATTATACATAAATAAACAGTCAAAAAACGAGCCGCCTACACCAGTTAAGGCACCGCCGTTGTATGAGTGATTTGAAATAAACCGACAATTCTGAAAATCACCGGCAACATTGTTCATAGCACCTCCGTTATTTGACGAGTTGTCCTCAAACAATGAATCTATGAAAGTTCCGTATCCAAAGGCTACTGCACCGCCGTTGGATCCGTAGTTGTTTTTAAATACACAGTTCTTACATGATATCTCACCGGCGTTGCGAATAGCACCGCCGTTTGAAGACGTGTTATTTAGGAACTCACAGTTATAAAAGGTTGTATAGCTTTCATTATTAATGACCCCGCCGTTGGGTGATTGATTATTTTGAAACAACATGTTACCGAAAACAATATTTGGGTCAGTTATTTGAATTGCACCTCCATTGGTTCCATTACAATACTGAACAGTAAAGCCGTCCATGTGGCCGTCCCGAGCTGAAACTAAGCAAACTCCGGCATTGTTGCCGTTGATTATCGATTTGTCGTTTCGAATGTTGCGCTTGTGTTCGCCTCCGCACGTATCAGTTAGTGACTGGTTAAAGCTGCCGTAAATATCCACACCTGTTTTGAGAGGATATGGTCCGTCTGAATAACTACCTTCTTTTACCCAAATTACATCACCGGGTTCTGCAAGGTTAAGTGCTGATTGAAGAGACGAAAATGCGTCCTCCCATGATGATCCGTCGTTTGCGCCTAACGCATTGTCGTCCACAAAGAAATCGGCTGCTACAATTCGTGTTACAGTTTGCGTGCATTGGGAGTAAACACCGGACGGGTTTTTTATCATCCAACTAATAGCAGTTTCTCCCAGATCATACCAGACGGGGGCATTATTACTCACATCTTCATCACTAACCAGAGCAGCACAATCATCATCTAATATTTTCGGTCTTCCAAGATCGACATTTTCACATTCGGAAGTAACAATATTTTTGGGACATTCAATTATGAACGGTACATAATCACAAAGGTCTCCAAAATCGTCCTCATCACAGTTACCCTGATCCGGATTATATACGTTTGGGCAGTTGTCATCACAACGCGAAAGATCTGAGCCGAAACGTCCACGGCAGGGATTGATGACAAAGATATCACCGCGGTTCCAGGCACCTGGTCCTCCGTTGTCTTCCAATACATTGTCACCGTCTTTGTCAGGATCACAAGCATCTCCCATACTGTCATTATCCATATCAGCTTGGTCGGGATTATAAAAGAAAATGCAGTTATCATCTGCATCCGGTACACCGTCTTCATCTACATCAGCCATGCTCCAACGCACAGCCTTAATAGCAGCGTTGCTCTTTTCGTTGAGACGCTTATGCGTTCCCCATGGAGGCATTAAAAAGTTTTCGGCAGTGCCGTTGATACCGCCGTAAAAACACATTTCTTCATCTTTCCCATCGTCGTTTTTAGAATTGCGAATAAAACATACTTTTCGGTGCTCTTTTACATAAAATGATCGAACGTCAGAAACCTCCATTTGTCCAAAGTAAGTTTTATCAGCACATGTGTAATTTCCATTATATCCTGGCAAGGAAAATAGTATTACAGACGATTGTTCACAAGATTCAATTGATTTTAGTAAACGTGCCTTAATATCCGCATCATTTCCGCTGTTGTCTTTTTCGTGTCTCTCAATAAAGTACCAATGCCTTGCATCCAAAATTCTATGTTCTGAAACATTCTTAAAAGTTCGATATGCGGACTGGTGTTGAGTATGACTGTGGTATCGACTTGTTGCCGGATTCTCCCCCATTTTTAAAAATGATTGGTCGGCAACTAAGTCCCACGGATTCCATTTCATATAACAAAAACCGTCTCCTCCGCAGTACGAACCGTCAAATCTACAATCAGAATTGCTTTGACATCCTCCCTTGCGGCATATTCCCGAATACTGATCACAGTAAGTCCCCTCTGAACAGCTGTTTTTCGTTGGAAAGTCTATATTGTGACCTCCGGGATACCCGTCAGGCGGATCTTCCAGTGAAGGATGAACACCGGGATAAGGATCACGCTCATTGCAAAGACGTCCGTTCAGGTTATAAGGAGCGGCATATATTTCCTCTCCTTGCTTAAGAATCATCTCCTCCGGAATAGCCATGACCAGCCATTTGTTGACAAATGCTTTTAGATGATTCCATCGGTGTTCAAATTTGCTTGCACTAAAGGTTCGTAGAAAATCAGCAATTGCATGAACGGAATTTTCTCTGTTTTCATCGCCGAATTCGTTGTCATCACCGTAGATTCTGGCATCTGCGTAACTGGAAAATCTCCATGCATCATTTATATTGTCACCGCCGAATTTACAGTCGTGGTCATAGCAAATACTGTGAGCCATAGACCAAACATTTCGATCTGTGTCATTTTTACCTTCTATCTCTCCTCCGCTTCTGCGAATTTGAACAATAGGGGACTCTATTCCAAGAATCGGTGAAACGTATTTATTTCTTATTGTATGCGCAAATGAATCAGCAATGGCATGAATTGCTTGCCCCGCAAAAAACGGAGCTTGACTGACTAATAGCGACTCACCGTCTCGGTTGTTTTCTTTTGTATAGTCTTGGCATATTTTAAACCATGCTATATCAGAACCGAAGTTAGGTTGGTATAATTTCGAAAAAATGAGAGGCGCCAAACACGCATTAATAGCACTATTCGGATTGTTGCGGCCTTGATCAAAAAGACTTTCCAGCGAAACTGCAAGCATACAGTCTCCAGCGTCAGGCATAAGCTGGCAGATTGCAACACATTGTGCAACTAAGATAGCTGATTCAATTGGAAAAAGCGGGTTAAACAACGGTGAACACAAAGTTGCGCAAACTGCAATATCTCTTATTTCTAGTTGAGTTGCCGCAACCAAACATGGAAGTTCCCAGAAAAAACCCAAATCTTGCTCCAATTTGTAATATTGACTGATATGATATGGTGAATCGGGAGCAATGGCAGGTTGAGCCTGAAGAAATCTATCTACTATAAAAGATGCTGTTGCTGTGAGGTATGCTTGTTGACGAGTTATCCACTGTAATGCAGTATCTACTTTCTCACCGTCCCCATTGGGATCAGGCTCCCATGCATTCTTATCGCCGTTCAGTTTCAAATAAAGTTCGCCGTCTTTTGAAGTGGCTATTTTAAGACTGTCGTTATCGAGGATCGCTGCGTAATCTGCATAATCAACAATTCCGTCGTTATTGGCGTCATATAACGCCCAATCTTTTCTTAAATCAAAATTTGTATCAACTGCGCCGGACATATAAAGGTGTGCGGCAGAAGAACGAGCAGCCTGACCTTTCGGATTATTATGAGCATTTTTTTCGTAAAGAAAATCAGGCTGGTTATCGGCCATCATAGCCGGCATACCTTTGAGATCCGGCCACCTTGATCCGGCCAAAAGAGAGCGAAAGGCAGCATCTTTGCTTAATCCGTTCCGCCCGATAACATTACAGTTGTCATCCGCGTCAGAGGCAGTGCTAAAGCCATTTTCCTGATAATACCCTTCGCTCCCTCCGGAAATACATCCCCAAAATCCATCATCATCAGCTAAATCAATATCTTCTTCTAACCAATTCAGGATAATCCAACAATCGTCAATATTGCTCAGGCCATTACACATTTCGACAATGGCTCGATAAACAACAGCCTCATGATGTGACGGTAGAGTATATCCTACAAAATCCTCTTCCTTTATTTCGTAAAGGAAGCCGATAATATCTTTCAACCTTGTAAACTTATTCTTTATATTGTCGTCAGGCAACATATCATAGTATGTCGTATACGCATTTGCATTGCCCCCCCCCTAGTACACAATATGCCGCAATAGCCACAACACCAAGTGTCCCGGTTTTGATAAAACTGCTGCTATTATTTTTCCTTTGGTACATATCTTTTATCCTTCTTTCTAGAAAAACACATCGATTGCTTTTACAAAATCGGACACATGCCAATAGAATACACTACGTAATTCTTCATACTTAATCCGATTAACACGGCTTTTCTAATCCTTTTTCAATTGCGAGCTTGAGGTAAAGTAAAGCTAATCTGTCTTCTTAGGTCAAGTGGAAAAAATTTAACTGTAAGTAGCAGTGAAAATGTCCGGGTTATAAGCAGTTAATTATGTCCGCTTTATAGGCAACCGTAGAATCAACTTTAGCAAAAGCAAGGGCAAAAGCAAGGGGTCAGGCCTAGACAATAGACACTTTAAAAAGCAAGGGGTCAGGCCTAGACAATAGACACTTTATGCTGTATTCTTCCAACCATGGCACGTCCCCTGAGAGAAGATTATCCCGGCGCATGGCATCACATTATGAATCGCGGTCGCAACCGTGAGCAAAAGCAAGGGGTCAGGCCTAGACAATAGACACTTTATGCTGTATTCTTCCAACCATGGCACGTCCCCTGAGAGAAGATTATCCCGGCGCATGGCATCACATTAT
>CAYWLQ010000205.1:0-7523 GCA_964458775.1 uncultured Myxococcales bacterium
TTTCTCAAGAGAACTAAAATCAAGAGTATTAACCCAGTCCTCTTTAACAAAGCCTGTAAGCAAATCCTCCACCATCTCAGGATGAGAAAAAAGCAACCTGTATCCCTGATCGAATTCCGTCATTGTTATTAATCCTGTTCAATGCCTTCATCCTTCTTATTCGTAAAAACGAAAAATTATTTTCCAATAAAATTTGGTTTTTTGAAGAGCACGCTGTTTTTTAAGAAGCTGTTAAGATCATAGGAATGAAAATCATAAGGTTCAATGCCGCGTCAGACAATGTGACAATGTGACACCGTGAACAAGGATCTTGGGTTTGCAATGCAAGCAGTTAGCCGAGCAAATTTCGGTTATAGAAAACATGTAAAACCAATCGCGATTTACGAAATAAAATCGGTTTGATTCACATGGGGGTGTGTGGAGAGAGCTGGGTTTGGAGTTAGCTGAATCAGACTTAACTATATTTCTATTTTTTCTATCTATAATATCATCCCAAACTGCTTATAAAAGTTCACTCAAAAGCATTCCGGCTGAATTTCCTGAAATAATATAAGTAACAAATATAATAATTGACCCAAAAAATTAAAAAAATATACAAATGTAATGTTAACAATATTTATGGTTTAATTTATTATAAGGAGGAAATTTGTTTAGCAAAAAAATGAGGACGAAAGATAGGAGATAAAAATGGAACGATATTATTTTACAGGGGCATTGTTATGCGGTTTTTGTACGGCAATCTTTTCTTGTACAGAAACAGATAGTCCTGTTGTTAATAGAGGAGGACCTATTTGTACTGAAATTATGACTGACAGTATTGTTTATGACGAAAATCAGCTGGAAATGTTTTTGGATCACATTTCTTATACTCCCGAATCGGTAGTGAACAGGGTTTTGGGAGAATGGAAAGGCACTGTTCCGGGAACATCCGATATAGAGGAGTTTACTTTTACACTCAACATAGGCAGCTATTTGCAAGACGGCCAACCTGTTCACAGGTTCTATATACCAAATGAAAATGAAGGAGAGGAAACCTGGGTTTCTTGCACAGAAGCCGGTATTGATACTTATGTTGAATGCGATTTTACCAGTAATAGTAATTATGTCGGTTCTTATCAGTCTTCAAAACCCAGATTTCTATTTGTTAACGGAGCCGATCTAGCTGACGGTTCCGGTTTCCCGGAAGAGTTAACAGGTATTCCTTACATAGGCATTGAACCTCTAGGAGGAGAACCCGATGAAGACGGATATTATCATAGCATGCAAATTGCCTTTCCTCCAAACGGCAAGATGTTTGTTCAGTTTCGGAAAAGAGACAACGTTAATGTGCCGAACGAAGCTGATCAGACATCCAATTGGATAGAAGTAAACCTAGAACTTTCTCCAAATCTTTAAGGCGGCTGCTCAATACTTATCAGTGTACATCTCATAAAGTTTCATCGCTGTTGACTACCGTCGGATGAAGTTGATTGTGATAATTCTTCCCTGATCCAATACTATGAACTCTAGGTTGTAGTGCTCTCACCTAAAAGTGCCAGAGTCACTGAAATAAGAGGTTTTAGAGCTTCTTCACTGAAATAAGGCCCGCCCGTCGCGCTGCGCGCTATGGCGAGGTTTTAGAGCTTTTTGGGTTGCCCACAGGGTTTCTCAAGACGGGTTTTAGGCCTGAAAGTGCCTTTGTGATGATCGCATAACTATACTTTTAGACCTGAAAGTGCCTTTGTTGTGATCGCATAGCTATACTTTTAGGCCTGAAAGTGCCTTTGTGATGATCGCATAACTATACTTTTAGACCTGAAAGTGCCTTTGTTGTGATCGCATAGCTATACTTTTAGGCCTGAAAGTGCCTTTTTGGGGTTTGATTACGTTTGCTTAGACAGTAATCGGTTTAGGGGGAATTAATACTTTTTTTGAGAGGAGAAAGGAATTATGCATTTTGAAAGCAAGGCTTTGGTCCTACACTTCTCTTACTGTTGCCGGTTCTCCGGGATCGTAGCCGGGCTTTGCTTTTCCGTTTTCAAAAGCTACAGCGTAGATTCTTCCTACCATTCCGAAAGGACTGGGACTGCGTTTTATTTCCCATTTGTTTTTGAGAGTATTCGCTAAGGGATAGGGCATGCGCGATTCCAGCAGCAGGGTATTTTGCCAAGCGTCAAACCTCGGCCTGCACACCGCATCTTGCAAGTCACAGCCAAAATGCAGGTAGTTTACCAACACCTGGGCTAATCCTGCAGTAATATGCGAACCTCCCGGAGAACCCAAGACCAATTCGGTTTTACCTTTGTTTTTTACCACCGTTTGAGCAATGGCGGTGGATCTGGATTTTCCGGGCGCAATGGAATTTGGAAATCCGGGTTCGGGTTCGAAACCGCTCATTGCGTTGTTGAACATAAAACCCAGTCTCGGCGTAAACACTCCTGATCCGTATCCTAGAGAATGACATAAAACCACAGCATTGCCGTCTTTGTCTGTTACGCAGATTTCTGTGGTATCTCTCGGGTCAAGGCTGCGTTTGGTCGATCTGCTGTTTAGCATGTTTTCCAAATGTTCATCGGACAACAATTCCGAAGCCTTAGCCGCACAAAATGCGGGATCGGAATGAAAACTCATTCGATCTGTTTGTATGGCGGCAAATATGTCGGCAAAAAGATCAACGTAAGCAACACTGTTTAGAGGCATGGATAACAAACCGGTTTTTTCCGCCAATTTCAAAGCCTGCAACAGAGCAGGACCTCCGCCGGGGAGCGGCGTAGAATAGATTTCTCTTCCCGCAAAGGTTCCTATTACCGGAGTTTCCCAATTACATCGGTACTCAGCCAGATCTCTTCTTGTAACCAGCGCTTCGTGGGCTTCAAAATCATTTGTTATCTCATCGGCCAAATCCCCTTTATAGAAGTCCTCTGCTCCTGCTTTGGCCAATCTGTCATAGGTATCAGCCAGCTCAGGCAAACGCACAATATCTCCGGCCGAAGGCGGCTCACCGTCTTTGAGCCAAATAGCACGACCGGCATCGCAGTATCCCAAACGATCTTTTGTGGAGACTCGACCGAACAATCCGGGACGACGCCAAAACGCCGCCATTTGAGGCCCCACCATAAAACCGTCTCTTGCTATTGAAGCAGGAATTGACAGCAGTTCTTTCCACGGAAGTTTTCCATAGCGATTATGGATTTCTCCCATACCGGCTACCATTCCGGGAGCAGTAACACTTTGATATCCTACGTCATTGACTTTGCCCTTCAAGGTATAGCCGAAGCCGTCCGGAGCTGCACCTTCGTTTATATCCTTCCACATGTCGGGACGAGCTCGCTCGCCTGCCCTGCCGAAATAAGTAACGCTGTTAACTTCGCCGGTTTTTCCGTCTACTGTAACAGCCGCACCGAATCCGCCTATGCCCGACCTGTGAGGATCCACTACTCCCTGAGTAAAAGCCCCTGCAATTGCAGCATCAAAGGCATTGCCGCCGTTTTCCAGTATTTGAGCTGCAACATCAGCAGCCTCGCTTTGGGGAGCGGTTACCATGGATGTTTTCATAAAACTAACCTCCTAAGCAAACAAACACAGCAATGTCGTATACGACACTTAAAAATTTTTGTCCCTCGCAAATTTCAACAAACAGTGTGTTTATATTTCTTTACACCGGCTTATTAATCATCTGTTTTTAAAAGGTTTTTCGAAGGGCATGCTTTTTGCTCATACCGGGGAATTGAAGAATTGGGTACAATCTTCAACCAAAACCAGGAGGTAAATATGCGGTCAAAATTATTTTTCTTTAGAATTAGTTTTCTTCTAATTTTTGCTTTGTTATTTGCAGGAGCATGCGGCTATGTCACCACTGCAACAGATGACGATTCAGAAAAGAACGATCCTTCTTCTGATAAAGAAGACAACACTGATCCGGATATCATTCCGGGAATAATTCCTGAACCCGGCCTAGGCGAGACCAACTTTATTTCAGCAGATGCAGAATTAGAGACCAATAGTCGAGACGATGACAAAGTAGAGGGCGGAGATGAGGATGTTCCGACTGTTGATGAAGGCGGTGAAGGTACTGAACGAACAGTAGAACAAGGAGACATATACAGAGTGGGAGTCGGAGGACAAATTATTTTCAACCTCAATTCTTTTAGAGGTCTCCAGGTTATCGACATTTCTGATCTTGATAATCCGACAATAATAGGACGCTTGCCCATATACGGATATCCCGTTGAGATGTACGTTACCTCTGATAAGGCATATATGTTGTTGAACAATTGGCAAAGCTACTGGGGAAACAGAGAGGACCTTTCCCTAACTGCTTATTCAGGAGGTCTGCTTGTATCAGTTGATATAAGCGATTTGGAAAATCCGGTTGAAATCGATCGCGCAATAGTACCCGGTTATATCAGCACAAGTCGGTTGATAGGTAATAATACTGATCGTGCCATTTATATTGCTGCAAATAATTGGAATCAAGAATCCGAAACTGTAATTAAGAGTTTCTATTTGAACAACGACGGAACTTTAGAAGACAAGACTCTGTTAAGCTTAGGAGGCTATGTAACGGATATTCAATCAGGTCCTGACACAATGACTGTTGCAAGGTTTGAATGGACGAGGGTTGAGACAGATGATACCGACAGCTCACAAGACAATGAAGGTTATGTTTCTACTGTAACGGTAATTGACGTTTCTGATCCTCACGGTTCTATGACACAAGGAGCAGAGATAAAAATTGAGGGAATGGTTCAAAACAAAACCAACATGGATGTCTATGGAAATATTCTTAGAGTAGCATCCGGTTCAAATTGGTCAGGAACGAATATCAATCATCTTCAGACATTTGACATCTCTGACATTTCAAATCCTATAGCAATAGATCACGATACGTTTGGAGAAAATGAACAGCTCTACGCCACTTTATTTCTTGGAAACAAAGCGTTTTTTGTTACCTATTTTAGAACAGATCCGTTCCATGCATTTGAAATAGACGACGAAGGCAATGCAGAAGAAAAAGCTGAATATATTGTTTCCGGATGGAACAATTTCTTCAGACCGGTATTTGCTGATACCAGGATTATTGGAATAGGAACAAACGACGAAGAAGGCAACAAAATGGCAGTAAGCCTTTATGATATTTCAGATCTATCCAACCCGAATCCCTTTATAGCAAGACAGGAAGTTACAGCCTCCGATTACAGTTGGTCAGAAGCGAGTTTTGATGATCGAGCTTTTTCAATCATTGAAAACTCCATATCTGTGCAAGCACCTGACAGCGAAATTAATGAAACAGGCCTTATTCTGCTTCCCTTCTCCGGATATGACAGTGACAACTACAAATATGTTAATGCAGTTCAAATGTTTTCTTTTTCGGAAAACACTCTAACACAAAGAGGAATTCTATCTCACGGCAGTCCGGTCAGAAGATCATTTAATCCGCAAGACAATACCACTGCCAATATTTCCGAAAAAGAACTCAGCCTTTTTAATACACGAAATCCGGATTCTCCTGTTGAAATGGGAAAAGTTGAACTGGCTCCCAATTATGCTGACCTTATGGTTTTCGGCAATTTAGGAGTAAGAGTCAAAACCGACGAAGACTATTATTATTACTACTATGAAAAAGACGATTCACAATCAGCATCCGGAAAACACCTTGAGACTGTTTCTCTTTCAGATCCTGAAACTACAGAGCCGCTCGCTTCTATTGAGATAGGAATTAGAGACGAAGTATTTAAAGCCGGTAATCTTTTGATATCCGTCTCTCGTTATCAAGAGAACAATGATGAGCTTCCGACCACATCTATCAAAGTATTTGATTATTCCAATCCCCTTTCACCGTCTTTGACATCGACTATAACAACACAGTCTTTAAATTATACCGACTACTACTATGTTGATTGTGACATGGGTATGCGGTCCTATTATTCTGCAATATCAGCACTTGCTATGGACAAAGCTTTGGTATTTCCGGAACATCAATGGCATCAGGAAGTAATAGGGACAGCAACCGATTGTTCTGCGTATAGATATATAGATGACAAAGAATCATGCGAGATGGACGGTTGGGGTTGTTCATGGATAGACGCTTACAAGCACTGCACAAAAAATCTCAACGGTATTGAGAATTGCAATGAAAGCATTACTCAATGCTCAATAAACGAAGAAGGTGTTTACAATTGTATTCCTCTCGAAGAGATTCCATCCGATATGTCTTGGAGCTGCTACACCTATGACAACTTCCGCTACTGGAATACTACCGAACTGACCGTTCTCGATCTCAGCGATCCGGCCAACCCCTCTTTGTCGGACAAAATACAAATGCCTGAAAATGAAGAAGCAGCGGGCATTCTTGTTCGAGGAAAATCGCTGTACGTCAATTACAAGATTCCGGTAATCAC
Source organism: uncultured Myxococcales bacterium (assembly GCA_964458775.1). GTDB lineage: Bacteria > Myxococcota_A > Polyangia > JAAYKL01 > JAAYKL01 > CAYWLQ01. The sequence continues at coordinate 6,381 of CAYWLQ010000205.1, forward strand.
ACCTGATGACAGCAGAGAATATGCAAGATACTTCTTTAAAGAAGTAGATCTTACAATTCCTTCATCTCCAAAAATAAGTAAGGGTGTAAATATTCCCGGTATTCTAAAAGATGTTGTAGGCAATACACTCTATACCGAAGAAGCTGCATATAGAGATGACAATTTTGAAACTGCAATAAACAAACTGGAAAGAGTCGGCGATCTAGCGGAACTAAAAGCTCGTAAACGATTCAGTGACCGTTACGTTACTGCTTTTGTAACTGACAAGAGCGGAAACGCGTTGGTTCTCCATGCTCCCAACAGCTACTATAGAGGTGATGATATCGCGGTTGACTCTGTTTCAGATACACCTGCTGAAAACATATCAAACTCCTCCATACTTACAATTCTCGATATGAATGATGATATGACTGTTCTCAGCGAGACACCGATAGATGTCTATGCTGATTTAAAAACAGTTAAAAACAACAAAGCTCTCTTCTCAATTTCCGGAGGAATTCTGGTCATTAATTTGGATGATCTTACCAAACCCGTTGCTCAAGCTTACTTTCCGATGATAGGTTGGCCGTACAATACCTTTGTCTATCAAAACACTGTATACATGCCGTCAGGTCAATACGGAATACAAACCTTTGATATAGATTCCTATAACCTTATGAAATAAGCTATTTTTTTGCGCATCTCTCAAAGAATTTCGTCTAAAATTCATATTCTCTGTATTCTTGTCGTAGTATCTTTTTTTAATCTAATTAATATTTGACAGTTGCTGTAGATCAAATACTAAACTAACATTATTTCAGTATTTGAAAATTTTTCCTATCTAGAAAAAAGGAGTAACCATGCCTGCTCTACATACATATTTCAGTATAATCGTATTTTCAGTTTTTACCTTTTCAAATTGTAAACCCGAAAAAAAACCCTCCGTATGCACACCGAAGGAAACAGCCTTTTGTCAATGCGATAACGGTAGTACGGGAATTCGAGACTGCAACTCAGACGGCAGCAACTGGGGTATCTGCGTTTGCAGCGCTGAAACTGATGCTGATACCGATTCTGACACCGACACTGACACTGACACTGACACTGATACCGACACCGACACCGACACCGACACCGACACCGACACCGACACTGACACCGACA
>CAYWLQ010000206.1:0-7175 GCA_964458775.1 uncultured Myxococcales bacterium
GAGGGCGTTTTCATATTTTTTACTCAACTCCAAACTTGTTTTGGACAGTAGTGATGTTGCCAGTTACTATCATCTAGATCGTCTAGGTATTTACAATGTCAAAATGCATCAATTCGTTTACAATTTTTATGATGATGGAACACAGAAGTCAGCAAGTATGCCACTTGATTGTGGAACAGTTGATATCGAGCTAACCACAGAGAAGGAGGATCCTAAATACAAGATTTACGAGTCGCTTGGTATAACTTACGACAGTTTAACACAACCCATGATTTTCAACCAATGGGGAACGCCAAGTTTTGATGACTGTTCCAGTGCTAGGGTAGATCTTTTAACAGATGCATACCACAAGGCCACAGGATCCATTCACCCTGATATTACTGATAATTATGTCGGTTCACCATCCTATGTCAAATGGTTTGGTTCGCTTAACTCAAGTCGAGAGAATACAGTGAAAAATTCCTTGAACGATATGTGGAACAACAAAAGCGAAGTCACCTTGGACTGCGACGCGCCGTATTGTGACGGCAAGAACATCAATGCATTTGTCAATGCTATACTTTTCAAAAGAATTTATATCTGCAATCCCTTTTGGACTTTGCCTGAGGAAGGCAGAGACTCACAAATGGGAGTAATCGCCCATGAGATGAGCCACAGTTTTCCCAAAACCGAAGATCATGTCTATGGTGTATCCGATTGCCGCAATCTGGCACAAACCAATCCAGGAAAGGCAATCGAAAATGCGGATAGTTATCAGCTTTTTGTAGAAGACATCCATATGGGAAGAACAGCAGCACTTCTTGTCAACCTATAGTACTTTCAGTCTATTGCTGAAAACGATCTAATGTTTTCGCTATAGAATATAGGTTGTAGTCAAAATGAGGGTGCTGATTGTAACATCCCACAGCATAATGGAACGAAATGTTTATTTATATCTATTTGGAGTCTTAATCAGTCTTGCGCGTCTGAAAGTTAGATTGCAATCTAATGTTATTTCTTCTATTGAGTAACGCATGAAGAACCGCGATGTAATGGATTATGCTAAGGAAAGAACCTGTATCTCAGTAGACAGGTCGTTTGTTCTGGTTGTTATTATCGCGTTAATGGTTGGGCTGTGGTATCTTCATCCTCGTCCATTTATTGCCAGTGATCCTGGGGCATATGCCAACTTGGCATATGGACTGTCTTATGACAGTAATTTTACTCTCGAGAGGAATCATATTTTTGATCATCGAATTGGCGTTTTTTTTCCGACTGCCTTTTTTTATAAGATATTCGGCGTAAATCCTACTACTTCACATATATGGTTACTTTTTTCCTCTATTTTGACAGTTCTACTTATATGGTTTGTAACACCTGTGGGCAACAGCCGTGTTTTTGCCGCTCTATTTTGGGCTTTGAGCCCATTTCAGTATCAATTTACGGTATCGCTTTATCCTGACATTATTGTTGCTGCGTTTATGTTTGCCTCTGTATCTGTCTTATATTTTCGATACAAATTCCCTTCTAATATTCTAAAGCAATCACTATGGGGAATGCTTGGCGTTACAATGTTTTTTATTGCTCTATTGGCAAAGGAATCAGCATATTGGATTCTTCCGTTTTGGGTAATGGTATTTGCAAGAGATGTTATCAAAGGTAATTTTAAGAGAACTCTTCCGTTCTATCTGTCCGGACTGATTTTTGGCTTGATGTTACTGGTAGGCTATTTGGAAATGTGCAGGTTTGTATGGGGTGATCCTTTTGCCCGATTGACCGCAATAAAACAGCTTGACGGCCTTCACTTATGGTCATTAAAAAACCGAACAACAGCTTCTCTTATTAGAAGATTAACTTCAGATCCACTCGTTCTACTGTTGACCGTTTCTATTCCGGTGTTTGCATTAAGTGTTGCTTGTTTTGTAAAATCTTTTTCGAGTAATTTTTTTTGGAAAGGATATTTTATTGTTGTTACTTTAATGTTTTGGTTTGGAACAACGAGTTTTTCTTTTTATGAACCGATAACGATTGAAGCACCGCGTATGGCGTTACCGCTTTTGCCGCCGATGTGTGTGCTTGCCGGAATTTTTCTTGCGAACTTTAGTCTATCTTTGAATAACTTCGGTTTTAACCGATCAACCCTTGAGCAATTCACCGCAGTGTTTTTGATTTTGATCGTAATGTTTACCAAAAGTCTTTTCGGCAAAACCTCAACAATCAGTTTGGGCACAATTCTTATTTGCGTAAGCTGTTTGTTATTATTTTCTCTGAGTTCTTTTCTAAAAATAAAGCGATTTCAAATGCTGCAATTGGCAGCGGTAATCGGTTTGGCAGCGGCGCATATATTGTTTATCGAGAAACCGGAAAAAAATGCAGTCGCAGAACAAAAAGCAATAACTCAGCTTAAAAATGAAATTAAGAGTCTCGATGGAGCTACTCTAATATTAAGCGCGGATAGGCGTTCGCCTGGGGTAATGAATTATTATTGGGGATATAATATTCCCGACACAATTACTATTATGGAATTTGATAGCAATTATTTAGAAGAGAATCACAATCGTTTTAATAATATTGCTTTATACATCAACAAAGTGCGTTCTCGTTTTCTGAAAAAAGCTTACAAAGCACAAACCCACGAGGAAGAAATGTTGAAATACATGACAAACTTAAAAATTAATAACCCCAATATTAACAAATCAGACATAGCAATCTACTGGTTCAAGCAAGAACAGTAAGGGTTTTAATGCCTTTTGACTATTTTGCGGATGCTCAGGTCAATTGCCGTCGCTAGATATAACCGACCCTGATATGAACAGGACTTATGAGATGGAAACGAAATAGTTTCCCTCTCATAAGTGGATGATTTAGATAAGCTGCCCATGCACATCATCTGTACACCACAAAAAATGGTACGTGCCGACGGGCACGCACACAACATTTTGTAACGCACATCTGACGCACCTGGACGACTTATTTCAAAACCCCACTTATGAGAGGGAAACTAAATAGATTGAAGGTTTACCGTCTAATAGGGAAATTACAATATGAGAGAGCGCGTTGCCGTGTTATTGTTGAGGTGTGAATTCGACAACGTCTGATGCGACATTAAATATTCTCCGGCTGTTCGACACCCACGGTGCGTTCATTGCCCGGGTCATTGAGAGGCTTACGGGAAGAGGTCCTCATGTGGATGATCTGTTGCAAGAAACCTTTATCATCGCGTTTCAAAAGGCTCATCAATTTGACAAAACCAGAGCCGAACCTTCATCCTGGCTTTATGGAATTGCAGCAAATCTATGTCGTAGGTTTAGGCGCAGTCGTGAACGCTCAAGTAGATTCTTGGGGCGTTTCGTACACCATATGGAAACGGAAGCAGATTCTAACGGTCCGGAGAAAGATATGATTAGGGAAGAGGATATTCAAATAGTACGCAGTGCGATTGATAAGCTTCCCTTTAAACAACGAGAGGTATTCGTTCTGTTTGAGCTCGAAGGCATGGACGGAAAGGATATCGGAAAACTTTTAAATATAAAAGAAAACACAGTGTGGACGCGATTGCATTATGCACGAAAGACCTTTACCTCGAGTATCCGCAAAAAGGTATTTTAGCAATGAATGAACACATTGACAAAAATAACCCTCATAGACTTCTTGAAACTGAAGATATTGGTCCCATGCTTCGGAAAGTTTCAGAGACTTCATTTGATGAGAGTCGTTTATCTCACAATAGAGAACAACTGTTTAAACAACTTTCGTCTTTGCCGAAACAGCGACCTCTATTTTCAATTGCACCTCGCCGCCGATTAGCCTGGGCGGCTACATTTGTATTTATTTTGGCATCAACCGCTGCTGCGGCTCTGATTTTTAATGAAATCTATAATGCTCCCACAACCAATGACAATGCATATGACGGCGATACAACGCATGACAACAATGCAAGTCATGCTCTTAAAAAGCGAAACAATATTGATCAGCAAGAATCAAATACTTCTTTAATAGAATCAGAACAGGACACCGCCGCTGATGATGAATCGGCTGTTCTTGTAAACTCGACAAACAAAAGCCGCACAATTCTTCCCAAAGCTTCAACTCAAGAAGGAACCTTAGAAGAGCAGTTAAAACTGTTTAATGCTGCAAAAGAAAACCTTGCTGCAAAAGATTTTCGTTCAGCGCTTGTGCAATTGGATAATTTAAAAAAGAGATATCCTAACAGTCCGTTATCTCAAGAATCAAAGGAGCTGACTGTTCATGCCTTGGCCGGACTTCATCAATACAAAAATGCCGCACAAACTGTAACAGAGCTGATTGGTACAGAAAACTCTATAAGAAAGAAAGCGCGTCTCTATCGTTTTCTAGGAGATTTACAAGCAAAGGACAAACTCTGCGACAAGGCAGTTGACAGTTACAGAAGAGCTTTGGGGCTGGGACTTCAAGGAGCTGAAGCCGAAGCAGCTCAGGCAGGTATACGAGCATGTTCTCCGTAGGTTAACTTTCTCCAAAGACTGCGGATATTTGGGTCGGTTGTCAGATTGTTATGGTTGAGAAAAGAGAATTTCAAATCAATCCAGTCTAGTTAACTCACACTTAAACAAATGCCCTATAGCAACTCCGCTTTGACGAGTAATGGTAAAGTTGCTGACATTTCCCTTGGCTATAAAAGCTACCATTAGATGTCCGTTTTGATCTTCTATGATTCCGTTAAACGCTCCCTTTACCGCCCATTTCATTTTACCTTCCGGAAAGGTTGCCACTTCACAGTCTAGTAAATAGGGGCTCTCCGGTATCATCGGTTCAAAATGAAGCAAGAACAAACCTTCTTTGGGGCCTATTGTCATATAAGATACATCTTTCTCGGACTTTTTGGGCCTAATGGCTCCTTTAAGCATTCCCAGCCAACTGCCGCCTTGAGTAAGAGCATCAGGAGACAATGAAACCATGGCAGGAGGAAGCGCAGGCAGATTGCTCTTTTTGACTCCGGCTACTGCTCTAACTCGCTTGATTGCGGCTTCTCTGTCTTTACGTGATAAAGAACCGGGTTTTTTTGCCGGCGGTTTTCCTGACATTTCCTCAATAGTCGAATCATCCTTAGGGTTTTTGTCAACCGGCACCTTAGAAGGGTCAAACTGGGTGACTTCTTGGGCGCTTATTCCTAAAGCGATAGATACAACAGCTGATACGCAGAAAATATAAATTGCTCTATGAGAATTAAACATCATTGTTCTCCTTCTGTATCTTTGGTAAATCTGTTCGGCTGATGTTGTATCATCGACATTATCCATAATTAGCACCGGATTATGGACGAATCAACGCACTGATTGTTCAAATATTGATGATTTTTACAATAAAGTTGTTCTTATGGATTTTTTAGTACTATCACCTCCTGTAACCGCCCCCTCAGAACCTCCTTCCGGAGCATTTATGCTTGCTGCCGGTCTTGCCGGACGAGGATTTGAGGTCGGTTTTCTAGATTTGTCTCTTGAATTTTTTTTACAAGAGTTTGGAGATCTTAACTCCGCACAAAAGAATGCTTTGAAATATATTACCGAAAGTGTTGAAGGATATACACCCGAACATCACAGAAGCGCTTCAGGACATCTTCATTCTGCATTATCAAAATTCAGCAATCGTTATCCGAATTGGAAGCTTACATTAATGGATATTGTTTCTCCTTGTAGAGTTCATGATTCGACTGAGCTATTGAAATTGTCAGAAAAATCGGGCGGACCTTTTGATGATCTCTATAATAATGTTTTGCTCCCGATAATAGATACACACAAACCGAAGCAAGTATTAATATCGCTTGCTTATTTGTCCCAACTTCCGGCAGCAGTTGCACTTGAAGTTTTTTTGATAAATATGGGCATAGTTCCGACAGTAGGAGGCTCATTGCCTAACAGTCTCCAAGCAACCGGCGGGGGAGTCAGCTCGCTACAACGATTGTTTTCAAAAATTGTTCTCGGTGACGGGAGTACACTTTTAACAGATAGAAAAGCAGACGAACGTTTTCTTAACCGGCTTTCTTGGCCGAAAATATTGTCACAGCATGCTTATTTTACCTCCAGGCTGATTATTCCGTTATCTTTATCATCCGGATGTTTTTGGAACCGCTGCCTTTTTTGCCCTGACAGAGAAATGGAATATTTTTCGATACCCATGCAAACAGTCTCTGATTTTGCAGAAACAATTCCGCAAGAAATAAAAAACAACAATCCCGTCATCCATCTGTTGGATTCTTCGCTTCCCCCAAAGCAACTTCGTTTGTTTTTGGAAGTGTCAAAACACAATAATTTTAAATTCTACGGTTTTGCCAGACCCACCAAAGAATTGCTTAAAAACAATCTGATAGAGAATGCAGCAGAATCAGGATGTCTAATGCTTCAGTTGGGTGCCGAGGGAGGCAGCGATTTTTTGCTCAATCGATTTAATAAAGGAATTCATCCGACGGAATCTAAAGAAGTAATTAGCAGGGCAGCTTCAGCAGGAATTCGTACATATGTTTATCTGCTGTTCGGTCTTCCGGGAGAAACCGAAAGCGATCTTGAACAAACTCTTCAATGGACGGCGGAACTTGGCGACTCTATTGATTTTCTAAATTTATCGCTATTTAATCTGCCGAAATGTAGTGAATTGTCTCAAAAAGCTCAGGAATTCGGCATAGATCTCGCAGATTATTCACACGAAAATCAAGAAACAGAAGGAATTAGACTGTACCGCCCGTTTACTTACAAGGGAGAAGATCCCAAAGAAAAAGCTAGAAAATTTCTAAAAGTATTTAAGAACGACCCAAATATTAGAAATGCCTATCTTCAAACCCCAAGATGGTTCAGAGCGGCCCATCTGGCGCTCATGAAAATTCCGGGAAGAAAACTCTAAACCGTTAAAATGCACGATCCAAAAGGCAATGATACAATTCTTAAAAGTCCGGTCAGGACAAGGTGGATCGCTTTCCTTGATGCTTGACCTACTAAAATCATACACACTCGCTTCGTCAACCGACCACCCTTGTCCTCAAAAGCTGCCGTTCTGAGGCGGACACAGCGTACCCCTAAACGCTCATATGGATCGCAGGACATGCTTCGCCGCAAACAAATTGCTCCGGGCGATAAGCTTCCTGAAAGCAGGTGCGGACTCATTGAAAGAGGGTGGCAAACTCATTGAAAGAAGCCGGGTTCTAATTCGTTTTCGTTATGGGTTTC
>CAYWLQ010000207.1:0-7148 GCA_964458775.1 uncultured Myxococcales bacterium
GCACCCGGAACAATTACTCCGGAAGGTCAATATGCAACTGCCCTTATTCCTCCTGACTATTCCTCAAATCCATGGTCAGTAGAACCTGGAGGCGCTAAGCACAATTTCCATTTTACAAGCGAGGTTCGCTATTGGTTTGAATATGATTCGAGCCAAACCTATACCTTGGATTTTACCGGAGATGACGATGTCTGGGTATTTGTAAACAATCGATTGGCAGTAGATCTAGGCGGTATACACACACCGGTAAGCGGTCAACTGCTGATCAATAGCGCAACGGCCGGAACCTGGGGGCTTACAAACGGTCGTGTATATGAAATTGTGGTATTTCAGGCAGAAAGACAACGAGATGCGTCTACTTACAAACTGACCTTAAGCGGCTTCAATGCTATGCCCAGTGAGTGCGGCCCTGTTTGCGGAGATGGAGTATTGTCTCCCGGTGAGCAGTGTGACGACGGCGAAAACCTAGGCGGTTACGGTGCCTGCGGACCAGGTTGTATTCTCGGTCCTAGATGCGGGGACGCGGTCTTACAATCAGAATACGAAGACTGTGACAACGGAGTCAATCTCAGTTCTTACGGGACATCAGGCTGTGCTTCTGGATGTGTAACTCCTCCAAACTGCGGAGACGGAGCAGTGCAGACAATTTACGGAGAAACCTGTGATGACGGCGTTAATGACGGTTCATACGGAGGTTGTACCGATAAATGCCTAAGAGCGCCGTGGTGCGGTGACGGAACAATGCAGTCTCCGGAAGAAGAATGTGATGACGGACTAAATGACGGATCATATAGCAACTGCGCGCCCGGTTGCATATTGGGTCCCCGCTGCGGCGACGAAATAGTACAAGCGGAGTTCGGAGAAACCTGTGATGACGGTAACAAAACAGGAGGAGACGGATGCAGCCCCAACTGTAGAGACGAAGGAGGCTGCGGTGATGCAATACTAGATAAGCTCGCAGGAGAAATATGTGATGACGGAATAAACGACGGCGGCTACGGAGAATGCGCACCGGGTTGTGTATTAGGTCCGCACTGCGGCGACGGTGTAGTGCAACAAGAATATGAACTATGTGACGACAGTGTCAACGCCGGGGGCTACGGAGAATGTGCACCGGGTTGCGTACTGGGACCGCGTTGCGGAGACGGCATTGTGCAACCCGCCTATGAAGAATGTGATGACGCCAACAAGATTGAAACAGACGAATGCACGAGTGCCTGCAAAAAGACAATAGTGGTTATTCTGTAATGAGCCGGTTACTACCTATTCAAAACCTCTCTGCTTGGGCATAAGACCGTTCTTGTTCATGATATCTTCCAGCACCATCCATGATAAGTAAAAGCCGAACGGAGCTGTAATATGCACAGCTGATCCGTTGATTTGTTTTTTTGCGCTGCACCATTCGTGAACCATGGCGGAGGGATTGTCTTTTGCTTGTTTTGGGCAAATGCAATTTTTTGTACCGCATCCCATGTCGATTTCATAAGGAATGCAAACCTCATCGCTCCAAACACATCGAAAGTCCTTTTGTACTTTTCGCTTTCTTAGTCGTTTTCGAAGCTTAGATGCCAACGGACAACCTTTAACGTCCCAAAACGAACCTATTCGAATTCTTGTGGGATCAAGTTTACATGACGCTCCCATCGAGCTGAACAAATTTAGATCCTTGCTGAGCGATGTTTGAATAAGATCGACCTTGGGGCTAAGGCTGTCGATGGCGTCAAGAACGTAGTCGTAGGTTTCTAAATTAAAATTATCTGCTGTGGTATAGCGAAAAAGCTCTTGGCGTGATTCGATTTTGCAGTTCGGGTTAATAGCTTTAAGTCGTTGCGATAATACATCGGTTTTTACAAATCCTACAGTCTCAGTTGTAGCGGGCAACTGTCGGTTAATATTTGTTACGCAAATAAGGTCCGAGTCAACGATAGTCAAACTGCCGATTCCCGAACGAACCAGCGATTCGGCACACCAACTGCCGACGCCTCCGATACCGAACAAAATCACACTGGTGTTGTTAAAGATTTCCAGAGCATTAGAGCCCACCAAAAGAGCCTGTCTGTGAAAAATGGGGTTGATGCGCAACAAAATGCTCCTTGCAAAAGTAAAAAGGGTTTACCAATCCTTTACGAAGCCGTCTCATAATACAATTGAGATATAATGTGTTAGAAGAAATTGGTATTCAATCGTTTCTTTATTGCAGAGGTTTAGGTGCAGACCTGTGTCCTATCTTTTCTTTAATGATATCGCTTTGATCCGTATAGGCGGTTCAAAGTTAGCAGGCTTTTCTATATGTTCTATATTATAGCAATTTTTGCACAGCAAAAACAAGACTGTTAATTCAACTTAAATGAGCCTAAATGCTTGATTGGCAAGATTTGCTCTTTTGTTTCATTGCAAGGAGAATCTATATGTCTATTTTGATGCGTCGCGATTTTGTGTCGTCTTGTACATTACTAAAAAATCTTATTGAGAACCCAAGGATGCCTGAGATTGTAAGACTTTTGTCTCCTCATGAGTTATCGGATCTAATTGACAAAGTCGGTGTCGAAGATTGCGGGGAAATAGTTTCTTTGGCTTCTTCAGAGCAGCTTATCAAGGTTTTTGACATGGATCTCTGGCGAAGAGAAAAGGCGGGAGAGGATGACAGTTTTTGTTCACAACGGTTTTTATTGTGGTTGGAGATTTTGTTAGAGGCGGGTGAGAATGCACTTGTAACCAGGCTTTCTGAAATGCCGGAAGATTTGCTGATCGCAGCTTTCAATTCGTTGGTTCTAGTTCTTAATATGGATGATCTGCAGGACAAAATGGCGGATCGAGATGATGATGAGGCACGGTTGTTTGACAAAGCGCTTACGGACTGTGCCGGTGAAGAATTGGATGAGTATTTTATTATTCCCAAACAAGCCGACGGATGGGATGTATTGAGAGTTGCGATTGTGTCGCTTTATGATCGAGAACACGATCTATTAGAAAGAATTTTGTCCAAATGTTGTTATGCATCGTGGGAATACATCGAGGATAACGGCGGCCTTTATGATGTTCTTACGGCAGAAGAAATGCTGGAATCAGATGCAGCTGCAGACAGAGCTGATCGATTGTCCAAACAAGGATATGTGTTACCTTCAGACGCAACCGCTTTTATTAGATTGGCTCAAATATCAGAGCTAAAAGACTTGCTGTTTTTGCAAGATAAAGATCCCGTTACAAAAGCATATTTTCGAAATATTGATCCGATTGTTTTAATGAAAAAGAATAATCCTTTATCTTTGGAAGGTTCGCAGCAGAAAGGCTTTGCTCTTTTGCTTAATGCTGCTGACCCTGATGTTTTGCCTAGTGCAACAGAAAATGATGATCGCAAACAGCAAAGTTATAAAGAGATGCTGCAAAAGGTAATTCGAGAAAAAGAAGATAGTATCAATGACGTAATACAATCTCTTGTTTATCTTTCAAATATTATACATGCGAAGTTCGGCTCGTCTGATATGCCGATTCGGCCTATAGAAGCTATTCAAACCGTTTTTGAGGTTATCGATGTTGTTTTTAGGCATCAAGATATGTTTTTGTCCGATCAACAATCGGCAGACAATTTAGAAACTGAGTTATGTTATCACTCTCCAATAAAACTCTTCATGGCGGGTTGGAATATTCTGTCAAAACATAGTAATCTGAATTCAATCGCTGCCGTAAAACAGGCCTCTGATATCGACGCTGAAAACAACGTTATAAAGTAACCAATTGGCAGACATTGCGTATCCAATAACTATTTAGTGACGTTTCTATCCAAACAATGATAGGGATGCCTTGGGTAGTACAAAGGATTGCATATGTACGGATGGACGGGAAAAATACTAAAAATCGATGTGGGCTCTCAGGCAACTCAAACCCTATCCCTTTCTAGTGACATTTATGAAAAATTCATAGGAGGAAAGGGTTTGGCGGGATATTTTCTTTCGGAATGTGTCAATTTAGATTGGGATCACCCGCAAATGCCTATATTGATGATGACCGGACCGCTGGTGGGCACCAAAGCTCCCGCTTCGGGTTTTATGACCATAGCCTCTAGGTCCCCCCTTACTCGAACTGTGGGTGATAATTCAGTTGGAGGGAAACTCGGACATCAGATAAAATTTGCCGGGTATGACGGTATTATTGTGACGGGACGTGCGGAGGAATGGATCGGTATAGAGATCGATAATAACATTGTCTCTTTTGCTTCTGCTTCACATTTGTATGATTTAATGCTTTCAGATATCGCAAAGAGTTTAGAAGACAAAGGGGCCTTCGCCGGTATAGGAAAAGCCGCACACAATGGGGTGCTTTTTGCAAGTGTAATGGTTGATCGTCATTATTCTGCGGACCGAGGGGGACTCGGTCTGAATTTTGCATCCAAGAAGCTAAAATACATCACAGTGAAAGGTACCGGAAAAACGTCTGTGGCCGACGATGCAATATTGTCTACTGCGCGGGAGGATGTTTTTCGTCTTGCTTCAGCATCTTCGATTTTGATGGGGGAAAACGGGTTTTCCAATATGGGTACTCCTGCGTTATACGATTTAATGCACTCCCGGCGAATGATGCCGACTGCCAATTTTCGACGAACCTGGTTTGAGGCTGCCCCCTCACTAAATGCATCAACCATGCGACGCACGTATGAGACCAAGAAGATGGGGTGCAAAGGGTGTCATATTCTATGCAAAAAAAAGGGCTCTTCAGGAGAACAGATTCCCGAGTTTGAGACTCTTTCACACTTTACGGCACTGATTGAAAACAGCGATTTGCAGACTGTGATCGATGCCAATACTTTGTGCAATGAATACGGTATGGACACCATTACAGCTGCCTCCACTCTGGCTTGCTACGCGGAGATTCGCAACGAGCAGTTTACTCCCTCTCGAATTATTGATTTGTTGAGTCAAATGGGGGAAGCCGAAGGTGAGGGAGAAGGACTCGCTTTGGGCAGTCTGAGACTGGCGCAGGAATTGGGTGTGCCGGAGTTGTCGATGTCTGTGAAGGGAATGGAGCTGCCGGCATATGATCCGCGGGGGGCCTACGGAATGGCGCTGGCATATTCTACCTCGACTAGAGGCGGATGTCATTTGCGTGCCTATCCCATTGGACACGAAATTTTGCGCAAGCCCGTAGCGACAGATCGATTTTCGTTTAGCGGCAAAGCGAGAATTGTAAAGATATCGGAAGATAAAAATGCCTTGATAGACTCGGTGGCGGCGTGCAAATTTGTGTTTTTTGCTGCGTCCTTTGAAGAGTATGCACGAGCGTTTACAGGGGTTACCGGTGTTGCAATGACTGCAACGGATTTGTCATTGATAGGAGAGCGTATCTATTACAATGACCGTATTTTAAACGCCCATTGGGGCTTTACTGCGAAAGACGACGATCTGCCTCCTCGATTCTTTAATGAGGACGGCAGCAGCGGTCCTTCGTTTAAGGTTCCGAGAATTGATCGTACAGCATTTTTAGACACTATGTCGCGGTATCGAAGGGTGAGAGGTTTGGATGATAACGGAATGCCGTTGAAGCAGAAGGCGACGGAGCTGGGATTGCAATGGAACGATTAGTTGAAAAATATACAGGAAAAATTGTAGCACAGGGCTTGGCCGACCGAGAGAATATTTTGCTGGGCGGTTTGGACGCAGATTATTATTGGAACCGTGAGCATGCGGATATTGCTTTGCTCACAAAGGTTTTTGAAGGATTAAATATCAATTCGCTTTTGTATTGCACCCCAAAAGAACCCTATACATCCATAATTCGATATTTGGTTGACTCCGGCTTGGAAACAAGAACAGATGCGATTTATCCAAAAGACTCGGAAACCCGAACTTTTCTGCACGATTTGCCCATATCCAAAGAGTCAGGGGATTCGGCGATTGTTCATTATTTAAAACGCAGAAAGTGTGTTCTTCTGCCCGACGGGAAGGTTGTGTCGTTCGGCACAGTTTCTCCGGAGGAATGCTTTGTTACGTTTTCGTCGGTGTGTTTTGCATGTTACGTAAAGTTTATGTCAGATTGCTTGGAGCAGGTGCGGAGGGGAACTCTGTGCAAGAAAGCACAAAATGTAATGCAAAAAACGCTGGAACAATTGGTGTTACCTCCTCAACATGCGCCTGCTGTATTGACCGGACCTCTTAATGACGAGAAAACAATCTGCGCCGCCATTTGCGAGGCGGGTCGCCACATGGTTGAGCATCGTCTGGTGGATTCTCATTTCGGCAATGTATCGGCATTGAAAAACGGTGTTTTGTATATCAGCCAGACAGGGTCTTCATTAGAAGAATTGGAAAGCTGCATTGATCCCTGTCCATTGGACGGCAGCAGCTCAGCGGGGATTACGGCATCGAGTGAGTTGACAGCGCATATACGGATCTATGAAAAAACCGGTGCCGATGTAGTCTTGCACGGTCATCCCAGATTCTGCGCCATTTTGTCATTGGACTGCGAAATTGAAAATTGCAAAAATGAGGGGCACTGCCATACGCGATGTGAGAAAGAGCGATTTGTAGGTGATGTTCCGATTGTTCCCGGTGAAGTGGGAACCGGTCGTTTCGGTTTGTGCAACACAGTACCGAATGCAATGGCAGGGAGGAGAGGTGTAATTGTTTTCGGCCACGGGCTCTTTACCGCAGCGAAAGTCGATTTTCAAACAGCCCTCCAAAATACTTTTGATATCGAGCGAATGTGCATGGAAGAATTTCTTCGCAGAGTCAGATAAAATTTTCAAGTCCCCACCCGGGTTGATTTTTCAAGTCCAAGTCCCCACCCGGGTTGATTTTTTTCTTAAGCAACTTACCGGAATCATTGGACAGCAAATCACTTTTTAAAAAAATTCATAAAAGTTGGAAAAAATTTAGACGTTTTTTCGATATAGGAGGTATGACATTGCCAAGAAGAATTATTCCTAATTCAACGTACCTCGTCACCAGACGGTGTACTCAACGATTGTTTTTACTGAAACCTTTGACTAGAACCTCAACTGTATTTGTATACTGTTTGGCCGTGGCGGCGCAGAAGACAGGGGTTCTCATTCATGCTGTTGCAGTGCTTTCCAATCATTATCATTTGGTTTGTACTGATTCGGAGGGACGATTGCCTGAGTTTATGGAGCATATGAACAAATTGATCGCCAAGTG
>CAYWLQ010000208.1:0-7120 GCA_964458775.1 uncultured Myxococcales bacterium
ACTGGGCTTTTTTTTTACCCTAATTCCCTATTCCTTTTCAACCTTCTACCGAAATAGAAGATTTGATGTTAGTAATTATTACAAATCTTGAAAAATTTATTTAAAAATCATCTTTAACTTTTTTGCCTCTATATAACATTAGGCCGGCAAATATGCATGACAGGTCATCTCTTTGTTCATTACTAAGATCTTTAGAAAGCCAAATTTTTCCGGGATGCATTACTTCTACGGCTGCTTTCACTGTTTCTCCATCTACTCGATAGCCGCTTGGATTTCCTGTGGAAAGCGCGGCCCCGTCAACTTCGTAGATTGCTTGTATTTTAAATGATGTATTATCTCTTAGGGTAATTTGTCCTTGGTATTTAGAATCATTTTCTGAATCAAGAACAGTTTGAGCGATATTTGTTTCTGAGCTTTTACATGCGCAACCGATCTTTGATACTTGGCTTGACATGGTTACGCCGCTAAAGCTTGTTGCGCTTTTTGAGCGACCTTCGATTTGACAATTGCCGTTTAAATCTCCGGACGGTGTTTTAAACAAATAAGTATAACCCGAAGTTTTGGTTTCTTTGGAAAAGGTCCAAACGCTGAGGTGTTTGGTTGAGTCCCAATCCCTATCTACATCAGTAATTGTATAGGGATTCAGTTTGAATGATTCATTGACGAGAGTTCCGGAAGCTGCTTTGCGCTCAGCGGCAACAATAAGATCGGCTTTCATAACCAATACATCCTCGGGAACCCGCATTTTTGCCGGGGCGCATGATAATGCTGCAACAAAAAACATAATAATAAAACCTAATCTATAATTCTTCATTATTCTAATCTCCTTCTTAACCGAATATTGTTTAAAAACGGATAGTAGACGAAGCCGACGATCAGCTTCTTTAAAAAATTTTTAAATGTATGTCGTTTTTTTGGAAACTTTTTTTTCGTTTTTTCGAAAGAAAGGTCAGAAGGAGGCAAACAATGCAACAAAACTGTTGCTCAATGATAAGCTGTCAAACAGGAACAACAACAGTAGAGGCCGTCGTATTGGTTTTAACCGTGGCTATCGGTTTTGCCGCAGCGGTTATTCCGCTGGGCAGCCTCTTGTCAGCTTATCATCAGGCAGTGGAATACATGCTCTGGATGCCCGTTCCGTAACCCCAATACACCGGAAAAATGCCGGTAGAGAAAAGGATTAGAAAAATGAAAAAGAATCAGTTTAAAACAAAAAAAGAACAAACAGAAATAATAGAACAAACAGTTAACATGGAAACAAAAAGCCTGATTAGAGACAAAAGGGGGCTCTCCACGGTGGAATATGTAATCATTCTCATTCTGGTTGCTGTTTTTTGCATTAGCGTTTGGGAAACATTTGGAACAAATCTGCAAACCCAAATCCAGGGGGGAGCAGACGCGATATCAGACCTATGACAATTGAAAAGGTTATGTTCTATATACCGATAATACAAGCCGGTCTTGCAGTTCTTGTCACTGCTGTTGCTGCATATACCGACCGCAAGACCGGGCTGATTCCTAACAAACTGTGCTTTTGCGGCATAGGCTCCGGAATACTTCTTGGCCTTTTGGGCGGAAATGTTTACGGACTTGCGCTTGCTTTTGCCGGAGCTTTTGTTGCCGGATTAATTCCTCTGATTATGTTTCGTGTAAATGCTATGGGCGGCGGTGACGTAAAGCTGTTTTTTGCTGTCGGTGCTCTTTTGGGAATCAGTGCGGCTCTGGAAATCCAAATGATGTCTTTTATATTCGGCGCACTGTGGGGAATAGGATTTTGGATTAAAAAACGTCAACTTATAACAGGGCTAAAAGGAGTTTTGGTATATGCGATGCCTCCTGTCTTAAAAAAGCGCGTTGTTCAACAAGACAAAAATTTGCCGAAAACAGAGATTAAATTTGCTCCGGCGATTTTTGCAGCAGTTTTACTTGTCGTTGTGAGAAGCACGGTTGAATTAATATGATACGTCTTTCTAAATTAGGCCGATGCAAAAAAGGCGCTGTATATCTGGAGTTTTTATTGGTCATCTGGCCGCTTTTGCTTTTGATGTTCGGGCTTACACAAATCGGTCTAATGTATTCCGCTCATCTTTTGGTATGCCAAGCAGCTGCAAAAGCGGTCAGAGCGGCTATTGTAATTTTGCCGGATACTGCAGATGACTACGCGGGAGATGAAGTAAACTCAATCGGCGATGGAAGCGGTTTAGAAGCATATAGTAATGCGGCTTCAGGCGGGAGGCTGGACCAAATTAGAATGGCCGCAAGAATAGTGTTGGGTCCGGCGGCTCCTTCTATTGAATCATATGTCGGCAAATCTTTATCTGACGGTTTGGGACAAAATCCATTTGTTTCAATGATCGCCGGCATTGTTGTATGGAACAAAAAAGCAACGGCAGTAACTTTTCCGGATCGTTCTAACGAACAACGAGGTATTGACGAAACTCGCGAACAAAACGGTGAAGAAGTAGTTCCTACTTACTTAATCGACTTCAGTCCCCGAGGTAATGTTACTGCAAGGGTTACTTTTTTATACAAATGTCCGGTTCCTATTGTGCGCAGTATTATGTGCAAATCTTATAGTGACCTAAGCAAGCAGTCACAGGCAGAGTTGGATACGGTCGGCGCACAATCGTTGGGGAATATAATTACAGAACTTATGTCTTGGCGTTTTATTGCAATTACAGCTGAGCGAACGTTGCCTAACCAGGGCAGAATTGCAGCACAGTAAGTAGAGGAATTGCCATGTCTAAGCTTATACAAAATCAAACCGGTGCGGTTATGGTCATGTCCGTATTCTTCGGAATATTTTTGGTAGCAATTCTATATCATTTAATAGGCGTAGGCGGCGCTGCTTTGGAACAACAAATAATGCAAGATGCAGCAGATGCCTCGGTCTTTTCTGCGGCTACAGCAAATGCACGCGGTATGAACATGTTGGTGCTGATTAATCTAATAATGGTAGTAGTGTTGGCAGTGTTAGTGGCACTGCGTCTTGTTCAGGCAATTTTGACCGTTGCTACTGCGGTAGTCTCTGTGCTTTGTGTAATACCATGGACTTCCGCTGTCGGATGTCCCATGGTTACGCCGCTGACAGACTTAACAGTACAGGTGTCAGATTTAGTCGGAGAAGTAGAAGATATCGTTAATGAAGTATTAGAAGGTCTAAACAGTGCGGCAGATTTGATAAACCAAGCGGTTCCCTATTTAGCCGAGGCCGAAGCGGTATATGTAACAACAAGAAAACAGTACAATCCGGCGCAAGTCGGATTTGTGTGGCCCGTTTTTGAAGAACTGCCTACAAAGGACGGAGAATTTGACACACTTTGCAAAAAAGCCGCCGAGAGTGTTGTTGATATTGTCTTTTTCTACCTTCCCGATGGAATAAAAGAATTCTTAGGTTCCGTGGTTGGCGGACTTGCGCAAACATTTTCAAGCTACTTCTGCGGCGGTGACGGCGGAGGCGGTCCGCCAAATACAACAGAAACAGTTAATGTCGGATATCCTGCAAACAGCGATGAAAGATGCAAACCTAAAGATACTGATTGGTCGGGTTCACCGTCTTCGGAGGGGCAATGTAATGAAAGAGGAGAAATTGACAAAGAAACCTGCGATTGCGGTAACAATACAGAATGTATCTATTGCTCCAAATCCGGCTGCAACTATTGTTTTCCTAGGTTAAACACCATAGATAAGGGGCTTTGGACAATTCGAAGAGACAAGTGGCGGGAATTTTTTAAAGAGGGCGAAACAGATGAAAACGGTTTGAAACAGCCGGATGTTTGGTTGTTTAAAGAATGGATCGAAGAAGATAGAAGATGGATAAAACGTATAGACGGGAATCCATGTAGCGGCTTGATTATGAATTCCTGTAACGAGGGCAGTGCGTTTTCACCAAGAAAGTCTTCAAATTTAGAAGAAGGAGATGACCCGCCCGCACCTCCGGACATGATCTGTATGTCTGAGGAAATAAAGGAACAAAATCAGGCTATAGATTCTCAAGACGCAAAAGTTCGCGATATTGAGCGCACAAGCTATCTGTACTTACACTCATGTGAAATTCGGACCAGGCTGAATGTGGCTGCTCCGGAAGGCTCAGCTCCAATCGAAGGCGGCGATGACAAAGTGCCGAGAGAGCTTGATATAAAGACCTATTCGGATCTCTCCAAAATGCGGTCGGTAGTATTAGGCAAAGGAGAATCAAAAAAGCGTATTAAAGCCGTAAACATTGCCGCAACCGACCCATCCAATGGCGCATTAGGAGAAAGATTCTCTTTTGCTGCCGCAGAATACTATTCTCCAAATAACGATTTGTGGCATTTAAATTGGACTACCAGATTTATAAGATTTTGTTTGTCCTATGATGACTATGAAGAAGGCAGTGAAGTTCAATCGGTTTTTGAAACCGACATTACCGGCAAAGAAAGTCGGTCCGGCAAGAGTATTAGCGATATGTCAAAGAACTCCAATTCTCAGGGCTCAGACTTTTTGGATAGTTGTCTTCCCGGTTTTTTTGACAGCCAGTGCAATGCAATTAAGGACAAAATGGGCGGAAAAAGCGGATTTAGTGACCAATTAGAGGGAATGGAAGGATTGGGAGACAAAAACGGAGGCTTTAGTGTTGAACAAATTATTGCACACTGATTTGTTACAAAAAAATAAAAAGCGATTTTCAAAACTGTATGCGGACAGAAAAGGAATTGCAATTACCGAAGCTGTAATTGTTCTTCCTGTGTTTTTACTCATATGGATGGGTCTTATTACGATGCATCATATGTATGAAAAAAGGTTAGAAGCACAGGTTGTTTCGTTGGGTACTGCTGTTCGCGTTTCACTAAACGGTTGCGCCGGATATACAGTTACGGAAGATTCTCCGGTACACGATGATCCGGACGGAAGAATTCCGGACGAAATTAGTGCCGGGAATCTCAGTGCAACTAAAGACTCAAATCAATCTTGGTGGGAACAGGTATCAGGAGATCAACCCTTTGCATGGAGACATACAACAGGCGGTGCTACCAAAACGGCTTACAACATTCCAAAGCTCTTTGGCGGACCGACAAGAAAACTTGGTGCAGATCAATATCTGCTCTGCAACATGAGAGAACAGGACGGCCTGTGGGATATGTTGGTTAACATGATCCAGGCGGCTTTTGAATAAACTGTATAAAAAGGAAAATTGTATAATGAAAAAAATAGGAAATAAAAATGATTTGCTCTGGTATATATTGTTCGGTTGTTCTGTATGCGCTGCAATTTTTTTCAAAATCGGGTCTGCTTTTTCCGGGGAATCAATAAGAAGTTTCTCTGCAAATATTTCGAGAGTAGACTATGCTTGTGTAGCCTCTGCGGCAGTAGCTTTTGATAATTCAGAAACAAATCAACATGTATTTTTAGAGTTTAAAATGGAAGATGAAAAGATTGCGGCCAAAACACGATGTCAGCTGCCGCTAGTTCCTAAATTCAAAAATTCTCAAATACTGGTGTCTGCAACTTCTTTTAACACCGGATACGGAGGAATGTTAAGTCGATTTGACTTACCGAAAGAGGATGCTGAGCAGGTTGTTGAGGTTGAACTGTTAAAAAACGGATGGATGGAAACTAAAGCATCAAAAGATTACAAAGAATACAGTAAAGGTTCTCTCTTAAAGTATTATTCTCGTCCAGGAGCTTGGTTAGTTGTTGCGGTTGTGAATTCTAAAAACAATGAAAATCACAAAAGCACAGTTTTTATGGGAGGTCAATGGAGACCGGAAATTATGGAGCGTATGTAATGGGCAACAAAAAATGGATGATAGCTCCCATAATCGGATTATTGGCGGCAGGCTTACATTTTAGATATATCAACGAACTTAAAAACGAAGCTGTAGGAGGAGAAAAAGTAAAAATTATATTTGCTGCAGAAGATATAAAAACGGGAAACAAAATTACTGAAACCCAAATTGCGTCGCGAATGATTCCAATAGCGTACGTGGATGACAGAGCAATTAGGGCAGAAAGATTTAAAGAAATAGAAGGAATGATTGCTTTTGTTGATATAAAAGCAGGGCAAACCATTATGTGGTCTGACTTTTCCAACTCTAACAGAGCAGCGGAAAGCGATTTGGCAGATTTGTTGGAATCAGGGAATAGAGCAGTAACCATTCCCGTCAACGCCGCTCTTTCGATGGGCGGATTGCTGAGACCCGGACATAGAGTTGATATTCTGTGGACCTCCGGTCGCGACATAGGCAGCGACACACAAACGGCTACATTGCTTCAAAATATTCTAATATTGGCTGTAGATAAATATATAGACAGTATTGATGAAGAAGACAAAAAACGGCAAATCAAGACAGTAACCTTGAGTGTAAATCTTGAAGATGCCGAAAGATTATCCTTGGCTGTGCAAAAGGGGTCTCTTTCGTTAGCATTACGAGGACGACAAGATATTGCTATCGTTCAAGGGTCAGTCGGTGTTTCTTCAAAAGATTTGTTGGGCAATATCAACGGAAACAAGCCGTCATTGAAACTTGAAAAAATAGCAGAAAAGCTTTCCGTTATAGAACGCATACAAAAGCGTTGATTCTGTTTACACCTCATTCTTAAGAAATAATTCGATTGATATCTGTGATCTAAACAGAAACAGCAAAAAACTGTTTTCTCAGTTCTGACTAGTTTCAATTTTAAAATTCAGCAAATTAGACAAATTGATGTCGGGTGATCATTCCTTTCAGTGTCGCTTTTCAGTGTCTCTGACACCTAGTAAGAGAAATAATTCGATTGATATCTGTGATCTAAACAGAAACAGCAAAAAACTGTTTTCTCAGTTCTGACTAGTTTCAATTTTAAAATTCAGCAAATTAGACAAATTGATGTCGAGTGATCATTCCTTTCAGTGTCGCTTTTCAGTGTCTCTGACACCTAGTAAGAGTGTCTCTTACACCTAGTAAGAGGTAAGAGCGCGGCGGAAATTTTTGTTTTACATACCTTTTTTAATCGCGGCTTCAAAGGGCAAGAACTGTTCGAACACACCGAACACGGGCAAGGCTTGTATGCAGTGTCGGTTCAACCCATCCGGTGGTAAAATAGACGGTCCAGTTTTTTTCGTCGTCGTCCGGGAAAAGGGTATCGCTCCAAAAATCTG
>CAYWLQ010000209.1:0-7120 GCA_964458775.1 uncultured Myxococcales bacterium
GCTCAGCGCAAATCTGCCCTATCTTTTCTTGGTGTCCCGTCTTGCTCACTATCTTAAAGTAATTCAACGGGAGAATATCGGTGCAGCCAAAGAAGGAAGTGATCTACAGCGAGAACTTGAAACATGGATTAAGAAGTTGATTACAGAAATGCCCAATCCAGGACCTGATTTAAAAGCCCGTTGCCCTTTGAGAGCTGCTGCTATTGAAGTAATGGATCATGCGGATAACCCGGGATTCTATTCGGTAAACATGAAGGTAAGACCTCACTTCCAAATCGAAGGCGTTAACGTCGACCTCTCCTTGGTTTCACAGATGCCGAAGGCGAAGTAGTATAGGAGTCCTAGGGTGGTAGAACTTTATGGTTTCATAGAGCAAATAGGCGGTCGTTCTTGTATTGATCCATATGGTCAGCCGCCCGCCGGCCTTTATGAGGCTATCAAGGATCATCTTGTCGTGCTGTTAAACACTAGACGAGGATCGATTGCTCACTTGCCGGAATTCGGTCTTCCCGACCTTGCAGATATTTATAAAGGCTATCCGGAATCACTGCACTATTTGGGTGCCGAAATTAAACGTACCATTGAAAAATTTGAGACTCGTATTACAAAACTGAAGGTCGAACTGATATCCTCATCAAGCGATTATTTTGAAGCCAATTATGCTATTACCGGTTATCTTAAGGAATCCGATGGAAAAACAACAGCTGTTACTTTTCGCACTATGATATCACAAGGCGGTAAAACCTCTATTAGTCGCTGACTTTTTATGAAAACCTGCCCTTCTTTTGCAGTCACAATTTATCTTTTATCTCCAATAAATGTTCGTTACAAATGTAGTCGGTTGCAGCATTCTTCAAATGGATAGAACAACAAAAAAAACTCAGCTATTATCGTTTTTAATAATGAATGAAAGTTAACAAAAGAAGGTCATAACAGCCATGACGACAATAAAAAATCTGTTCGATATAGCCGTTGCTCGTTTTAACAGGAAAGCGTTTACAGAAGCTGAAAACCTGTTTTTACAAATTAGAAATCAGATTCCTGATGATATAGAAACCCTGCACTATCTGGCTAAAATTGCTTTGGTGCAAGGAAGATATGATACTGCTGCAATTTCCTTGGGAAAGGTTGCCGCAGTAAAACTCGACAATGCAGATGTCTTGACCGAGCTAGGTCGAACATATCTGGGTCTGGGACGCTTGCAGGATGCACTGACCTGCCTGAAACGAGCAGCGATCATTTGCCCGGACAACGGGAAAATTCATCGGTTGACCGCAGAAGTTTTTTTCGCCCTAAAACAATATGATCTCGCAATAGAAGCTGCTTCGAAGGCAGTTGCGCTTTGTCCCACAGACGCGGAAGCTCATGAGGTTTTGGGTAATGGATTATTAGATAGCAGAAATCCTCAGAGGGCTATTGAATGCTATGACAAATCCCTAGACCTCAATTCGGATAATTGGAAAGCGTGGGCCAATCGCGGGACCGCACTTTTTTTACTCAATCGATTGATACCTGCCAAGGAGTCACTAATCTTTGCCAATGCGCTAAATCCAATGGAGCCCGAAACGTTGCAGCAGTTAGCTTCAGTACTCATAGAACTTTGCGAACATGATGATGCCTCTGTGCTGCTGGAAAAGCTATCAGCTATGATGCCGCAGCATGCAAAGGTCTATTTGCTCAGCGGTATCAATACTCTAAAACAAGGAATAACTAAAACCGCAACGGCTCATTTTTTCAAGGCAGCAGCTTTGGATGAAGACAATTCTGAAATAAAGTATCTTTTAGCCGAAGCACTTGTTCATGACGGTAAGCCGGAGCCTGCTGTTAACATACTGGACGGTATTATCAAAGAGGGCGGTCCCCATCATGTGAATGCACTGATCCAAAAAGCAAAGGTGCAGCTTTTGCTTGGAGATATAGATGCAGCGAGCTTGACAGTAAATGCCCTTCATGCCGCTGAAAAAATAGAACTTATAATACCTCGTTGGAACGGTGAAGACCTTTCTAACAAAACGATTTTTCTATACTCTCGCTTCGGTTTGGATGAACTGAATGTACTTGTTCGCTTATCACATGTTTTAAAAGAGAGAGGTGCAACGGTATATGTGGAATGTACCGAGCCGGTTCGTTCTCTTGTCAGTGCCATGGTATCAGTGGATAAAACATTTCTGCCCGGTGAGCCCCTGGATTTAACAGTAGATTATTGCGCTTCCTTGGAGTTTCTTTTCGGAGCACTAGGTTCTCCTAAGAGTATATTGTCAATTCCCGCCTATTTTTCAATCAACGATGATTTGCGAAAAAAATGGATTCAACATTTTTCCAAGATCAAAAAGCCGAAGATTGGTCTGATGTGGCGAAAAGAAACCCATGTTCAAAAAAACATATATCACTCGGTGCCGCTTTCAGCCCTGTCGCCGCTCTTTGAGTTAAAATCAGCTGACTTTGTTTCGTTACAAACCGGTACCGGACTGTCAGAATTGGAAACGTTTTCTTATCGAGAAGAACTTTACATGGTTGGACTTGAAAACGCGAGCATGAGTGATCGCTTAGCATGCATTTCGGAGTTGGACTTACTAATTGCCCCCGATACCCTAACAGCAGAAGTAGCCGCAGCAGCCGGACTGCCTGTGTGGGTGTTGCTAGGCACTGTGCCCCCTTGGTATTGGGGAATAACGGGCACTTCCGCACCGTTGTTCCCATCCGCTCGTTTGTTTAGACAATCCGAAATAAATCGATGGGATGATGTAGTGAGCGAAGTTATTTCAGCGCTAAGTGCAGACTTCTTAATATAGTATTAAAAGCAGCGGCATTTTCACAGCAACGAACCTCTTATAGATTTATACCCAAAAAAGAATACTCTTGTTATCCAAGTCGTCTTGTGACATCGTAAGATTGCTTAACAGGAGAGTGAATAGAAATGAAATGGTACATTCGATGCAGTGCATTGACGGAACACTTAGGTATCGTCAAACCTGATATAGATGTAGTGGCACTTTGAAGCTAATGCTTTCATATTTGAACAATGCGGTATTTTTATTACGTACAGAAAACATGATCAGTAAGTGTAACTCACGCATCTTTATTAGAATCGATAGTATTACAGAAACGGAGTTCATATATGTCTAAAGACCCGCCGAAATCAGAAAAGGTAAGTCAACCGCAAAAAAACAAAATCGCCATCCCATATGGGCATGTTAGCGGAATGAGAGGCTGTGACGGACGGACCCACATTATGCAATCGGACAGTGCTTCTAGTCCAAGTCTGTTTCTTCACGCCGGAGGCAACATCTATCTGAATGCAGATTCGACCATGCAGTTATCCTGCTTGGTATGCGTTGAGAATATCGGTAATCGACGTGTACAGTTCATAAAGGATTCCGAGATCCATATTAGCGGTGAATCTTACGAACATCTCGAAGGTCCGGCTACAAAAAAAATCAACACAGATTATACAGAAGAAGTGGTCGGGAAACATACACTTAATGTGGCCGGGGCTCAGGAGACGTTTCTCGGTTCCGGTCAGTTAATTGATGTGACGGGTGCTCGCGAAATAAAAGTCAGCAGTACGCAAAACGTCACAGCAGGAACATCAATTACGGAACAATCGGGTGATGCAAAACTGGTCCTTGATAAAAGCGGTTCTGCAACGCTTAGCGTCGGTGGCAACACCATAGTTGTCAAATCGGACGGAACTGTGGAAATCAAAGGAAGCGCTTCTATTGCCATTAAAGGAGGAGACATCAGCATCAATGGAGGCAATGTGAACATATCAGGTGCCATGGTCAAAGTGAACAGTTGAATTTGGACAAAAAATCGTCAATGAAACGATCTAAAGACGGATTGCCCGTTCTATCGATAAAGAAGAATAGGTAACTTTAATTTTGTAATTGGAGTTATCATCGTTTCAATCGGCGGGTAAGGCATCGCTGCCGGCTTGGTTGTCAAGATATACTGTTGCCCAAATATCTCCTCCTCCCGTTCAATTGTTCCTTCTTGTTTTCGAATGAATTGTAATGAGAAATAGACTCCTTCGAACGTTTCGTAAATCTCTTGGGGAGGTGTCTTCATTATACTTTTCTTGGTTTCAATTGACATTTCAAAAGGATCCCACTCAGTTATAGGAATGGAGATATGAATCTTTTCGGAAAATTCGTTTCCACGTTTTACAACGGTCATATAGGGACTGATAAGCGAAACCGGGTCCTTTCCCACAGGAGGTGCAGGAATTCCTTTGAATAGATGAACCAACCTGTCGCGCTCTTGAAAGTATATATAAATCAGTTCGGGTGTCTGCTTCCACTCAGGTTCTGCTTTGTAAATACGGTTCAACAAATAGATATCCTGATCGCTTTGGTTTTTCACTGTGTAAAAAAGAGTCAGCTGATCTGCTGTGGATTTTTCAATGGTAGAAAAAATCGTGATTTCGTTCTCTTTATCTTCATTCATTTTATCCTCATTTTTCTTGGAAACAATCTTATCTGAATAGGAAACAGATGATTTCCCATCGGAATCAAAACAGTTTTGGGGCTGTCCGCAAGAAATGAGTATCACTGCAGCAAGGCAAAGTTGTCTGACCGAATACCGAAACGTTTCATGCGACTTCACCACGGCGGACCGCCTGGCCAATTGTGTGGATAGTAAGTCGGACGGCGCGGTATTCCGAGTTCGTCTCGCAGGGAGTTTTCCGTTGGAACATCCTTGCTATGATCTGAAAGGTTGATGGGGTTTCCTTTAGGATCGTGCGACACACCTCCTGAAGTGCCAACCGTCTGCCTCTCTTCACCTCGTGACGAACCGGTTCCACCTTGATTAGGATAAAGATCTCTCGGCCCGTTGCCGTTGGTTCCCGTGGCATTATGATATGCATGAATCAATTCATGTGCCAAAACTACATCCGCACCGGCATTAACGCCTGGAGGATCCGAGTTGAGATAGTGTAGGGAGGGATCCCATGCCACAACGCTGTTACAACCTTCCCCCGGATTCATCATGGCAGCTCCATCCTGAGCTGTACACGTATTGCCTCCAGGAGTAATAGTCACTGTATTCCCACTCTCCGCAGTCCCACGAATGAATACCTTGCCGGTATTGGTTCCGTACACTCTGGCCATCGCTCGTTGCACATCTGCAACAAATGTAGGATTACCTTGTGCATCAATATTATAAGGAAAGACCTCAACTGCGCCGCCTATTAACACCGTGTCCAAACCGCTTTTTATTGAGCCTCCGCAAAAAGTTGCACTCGTTACTCGGGCTGCCGGTAGACCGCCTATTAATACGGTTTGGCTACCTTCCGTAATGGTTCCCGGCATGGCCGGACTAGGCGGATGCATAGTGCAGGTAACCATATCCAAGACCCGTGTTGACGGTAAAAAACCGATGAGCGTTGTTGGGTGTCCTGGACCGGTAATCATGCCGGTCGTCGGAACGATGAATGATCCAATGATCGCTCCGACAATCGCTCCGAAAGGGCCGGCGACCGCTGCACCAATAACCGCTCCTAGTAGCGCTTTGCTGCCGTGACATATTTGGTCGGTAACTCTCGCAGCAGGTTCACAAGGCATATCTTCAACCGTTATCCTTAACAATAAAACCGCGAAAACTCCGAACAACGTTAGTGAAAATATTGTCGATAGTATCATTGTCCGACGAAGAAGTAGTTCCGGTCAATGTCCACACCATACTGTCCTGAGCCAAAAATGCCTGATGCTGCAATACTGGCGCACAAGAAGTCGGTTTCCATGTATAGGTGATTTTTGTTATCTTTTTATAAAATGTTCCATCAATCTCAGTCTCGTCGATCATGGAAAAACCGTCCAATTGATTCTGAAGTGTCTCTTTCTGCTCTAGAATAAATGAATCAAGGTTTGCACCATCTTCAAGAGTATCTTGCGTAATGACAATTCCTATTCGTTCATTTTTTGATGTGTCATTGTAAAAATGAAGTATCAGTTTCCTATTCCAACCGCTTGGTATAGTCAAAGCAAAATCTTTGGTAGCGTATTCTATATAGTCTTCGCGTTCTATTGGTTTCATTGGGCAACTATTTCAAAGTAAGGTTTAATTTAAGACACATTTGTATAGACAATAGTTTAGATAATAACGTCATTCTTTACACAATGTCCGTGTTATATGTTTTGTTAACATTTGCAATCGCATCTAACAAAGACAAATTATTCCATTTGTTCTTCCTAAAACATGCGAACAGGCTGACTAATCTGCCAGATTCTTTTTATTGAATCAACTATTATTAAAATCACCTAATCCACTGCTGCTAAACATATTTTCATTTAATGGTTAACAATAGACACCTGTTATACAATAGGCAACAAACGGCGATTGACTAGTCGGATACATCACACTTTTTTCCCAACAAGAATCGTAGAATTTCCAGATCTATACTGTTGTTTGATACCGGAACTTTAGCTTGCGGGACGAGATTCTCCTTAAACATATCATTCTTTCTTTCAGGGCGGTCACAATTAAGAAGAATCATATCTCCAAGTAACTGCACATCGTCGTTTGCACATAAGCGAATGTCACCGAGCTTTGCTTTCAAATCTAAGCTTTTCGCCTCCAGAGTTGTATTTTCTTTAGCTGATTGTATTATCGTACCCTCTGTTTTCAATTCGATGCGATCTTTCGCCTCAACAACGAAACTGTCACATTTCGCCGATAATCGACCGACCTGCCCAATTTCAACGGCTGCTGCGCATACATCCACAATTGGTCCGTCATGAGTGAATCGAATAGAAAACCTGATTTGCTCATCATGTTTCAATGTCTCAATACGAAATACTGCTGAATCAGCATCCGATTCTATGAATAAAGTACGATTGTACCCAATGCTCATATTCCGATTGACTTTTGAAGCTTGAGCTTGAGCTAATTGATGTGAATTTTTAGAAAACGTTGGGGACTTTATTGTGTTCTTCTTAACCGTTCCACGTTGTTTTTGTTTGTCCAGACATAGGGCTGTTTTAGTTGTCATCTTTCTCTCACTTTAAGAATTGAAGTGGTTGCAAATGTAAATATCTTATACCTGAATTGTTCGAAAAACAATTGTAATGGTCTCATGTAAACAATCCGAAGTAAATCGCCGGGAGGATATAGTGAGCGA
>CAYWLQ010000210.1:0-7014 GCA_964458775.1 uncultured Myxococcales bacterium
TGTTATGTTGTCACTGACATCCGCATCACGACGCGTTTTCTGAGTATGTACTCCGCTGGCCCCTCCTACCGGATCGATACCTCCTGAATGTGTACCGCTCCAGGAATTGTAGGCCCATTCTTCACTGCCGTCTATTTGTGCCAAACTGCTTAAGTGATTTTTAGCAGCATACTCAAACTCAGCTTCGGTCTGCATACGATATGCTCTGCCTGTTTTACGGCTTAGCTCGCAAGCAAATGCCATGCAGTCATACCAGGTAATCATCAAGCCGAAGTCACCCGGACTGCTTCCCATCACTGCAGTCCAAATATTTCTCGATATTTCGTTTTTAGCGATATGATAACTGCTGACAGTTACGCCTGAAACGGGTGTTGTATCAGCAGGGCAGCTGCCGCTTTCGCACCCTAAAGTAAATGTGCCTCCCGGTATGTATACCATATCAAGAGACACACCGCTTACCTCTTCCGTGAAATTTTCAGCAGATGCAGGTTTGTCCAGAACAGGGAGAGGGGGGTTACATACTGAATCAGAATCTGAGTCTGAATCTGAATCGCTGTCTGAATCCGCATCGGTGTCGTTATCGCTGTCCGAATCTGTATCAGTGTCAGTATCTGCATCGGTATCGACATCAATATCAGTGTCGGTGTCTGTGTCCGTATCAGCATCAGTGTCTGTATCAGTGTCTGCATCGGTATCCGTGTCCGTGTCAGTATCGGAGTCAGCATCAGCATCTGTGTCGGAGTCAGCATCAGCATCTGTGTCGGAGTCAGCATCAGCATCCGTGTCGGAGTCAGCATCAGCATCCGTGTCGGAGTCAGCATCAGCATCCGTGTCCGAGTCAGCATCAGCATCCGTGTCAGCATCTGCATCCGCATCCGTATCTGAATCTGCATCTGCATCTGTGTCCGCATCCGTGTCGGAGTCTACATCTGTATCTGAGTCACTGTCTGTGTCCCCGTCCGTCCCCGTACCGTCGTCGATAATGTTCGAGTTGTTATCTGCGCATCCCCAAGCAAATGCTGCAAGGATTCCTGCGATAATGATTACTAATCTTGTCATGTAGAATATCTCCCTTTCTTGCTTAACCGATATCAATAACTAATTTATAAAAGTGTAATTGCCTTTGAGTTCATGCAGCAAAACCTCAAGAGATATTGAGAGTCTTGCCTTCCGATTCTCTAATATCTTAGTATTCCGTTCACCGAGAAAACCTTCAAAAAAAGATAACTGACGTGGACTTCAATTGACGTATTTGTGTGAAAACACCAAAAATTGCAATAAGTTGAACTAATACCAAGTCTACAGAAGAGCCTTGAAATATACAAAATTACCTCTTACCCCCGACGCGGATCAAGGGTTCGTGCCTAGAAAGCTATGTAAAAAAAGCCAAGCGGTTATTGTCTAGGGATACTAGATTTTGCGATGTAAAAGGAGAATAAGCTCTTTCAAGGCGGAAGGCATTGGCTGGGCGCCGGATCCTTGTATGAGATCGAAATGCAATGTCTCTCCTTTAAACTCTACGGTGCATGTTTCAAAGTAAGACCCCTCATCATTGGCTTCAGGACCCAGTGAATAGACACCTGAAAGACTTTGGAGTTGAGGCAAAATTGCCGAGACGGCTTCTCTATGCTCCTTAAAGAGCGCTCTAATAGTCGCTTCGTTTTTGTACGATTCACTCGCTGATTCACCCTCATTCCATTCGCGAATCTTTGTCGGCGTTACAATCATAACATGCTTATCTGTGCCGATTATCGTGCCGTTTCCGGGATCCACAGCATCATTATTGCTCCAAGTAATTTTCCACATTTCTGAGCTGTCGACTTTAATGGATTCGCGAACTGACTCGCGGTCTTCCGGTTGACGGTTATGGGCGCAAGATCCAAGTAACAGCAATGTTAGCCCTATGGAGGTTTTATGTTTTATTAGCAAATTCCACACAAACATTGTAAATGCCCTTATATATCATGGCAGATTATTTGTCAGAGCCGATGTTAATATTTAATGATGAAATCTTGCTAAATACCTTCAAGCCGGGCATGTTTTTTTGAAAAAGAATGTATAAAAATATTAAATGGCGGATGAAATAGGTATGGTGATTTACTGTAATGAAACGACCCGATAATATTGACCCGGATTGGTTGGCGCTTGAATTTGAAGTTAAAAGAGAGCAAGCGGGATGGCGTGCGGATATTTTTATTTCTAATCGAATTCCGAGGTTGTCTAGAACTAGAGTTAAACAAATTTTGGAACGCTCAGGGTATGACAGTGCAGGAAATCGTATTAAACCCAACAAGTCGCTTAGAGAGGGAGAAAAAATTATAATTTACAGACCTCCTCCTGCAGAGCCTGAGGTTCCCAGATATTTCAGTGTTTTATATGAGGATGAATGGATCTTGGCTGCGAACAAACCCCCGGGTCTTCCGGTTCATCCCACAGCTCGTTATCATTCTAATACAATGACGGCATTGCTTCGGGAATGCTACGGCGACAATGCTCCCGCTCTCGCCCATCGCATTGACTCTGAAACCTCCGGCGTACTGTTATGCGCCAAGACCAAAGAAGCCGAACGAAAACTCAAACTTATGTTTGCTAATAGAGAAATTCGCAAAACCTATATGGCTATAGTATTCGGTACTCCGTCTCAAGATGAGGGCAGAATCGAAATTCCGCTTTGTCCTGATACCGAGGGTCCTGTAAAGGTGAAAATGGCGTGCCGACAAGACGGTTTACCTGCCCTTACCGAATATCGCGTAGTTAAGAAAGGTGTTGAATTTTCACTGCTCGAATGCATGCCGCGCACGGGACGTCAGCATCAAATTAGAGCTCATCTCTCACATATAGGATATCCGATAGTCGGAGATAAAATGTACGGTCCGGACAAAGAGTTGTTTTTGGACTATATCGAAGAGGGACTTTCGCCGGAAATTCTTGTCAGAGCAGGAGCTTCCAGGCATTTTCTTCATGCAGCATCTTTATCATTGATTCATCCTATTACTGAACTGCCTTTGCATATAAATTGTCCTTTGCCCGAAGATATGGAAAACAAACTTAGGGAAATGTTGAAAGAATAGCTCTTTAGCCGACTTGCAAATATGTGCTATGAGATAGAAGAGAAATATATCGAATCGTTAGGCTCGGATGATGGAGGAATTTATGGTTAAAGCAGTTTTTGGTATTGTTTTTGTGTTAGGTTCTGTCGCTTTTTCTGTCGCAGCTCAACCAAAAGATGCAAACGAACTCAGCGCTACGGACGGTGTATTGCTGCCGTCGTTATCTGTTACAGAAGTAGACAACGCTGCTGCATCAGCTCTTAACCCTGCTAATCTCGGTTTTTTGGAGTCATGGAATCTGTTTTATACGGGTGCATGGACTCAACGACAACAGCGATTGGCCGGACAGGGGCACGGTTTCTTTTTCGGAATTCCGATAGGCCCTATCGGTTTCGGAATATCCGTTGAACCGTTAATGCCCTCACTGGAAATTGCACAATGGCAGGGACTTGGACATCGGACGAGATTTTCACTTTCACTTTCGGCCAATTTCAAACGAATGATTGGATTAGGTATTACATATAGAACCTTCTGGTTTGATTCATTTGCTCCCCTTCATACTATGGATCTGGCTCTGTCGGTTCGTCCGTCCAATCATCTTGCTTTGTCATTTGTATTTTCAGACGTAAATTCGCCAAGATTTCAATATCGATATTTATATGAGCTTGACGATAATACCTATAGATGGTCATCGACTTACGACCATAGAGCACCTCGAAAATTTACTGTCGGCCTGACCATTCGTCCTCTTGGTAATGATCGATTAGCTGTGGGCGGTGAGCTTCGTTACTTACACGGGGAAGCAGATAGCCGTTCTGCACAAGGAGGTGCTTCCTATGCGAGAACTGATCTGACTGCATTTTTGTCCGGCATGCCTGTGAACGGATTGAGCTTGAAAATGCGCTTTACTGCAGAAGGAATCGGTCATTCCTATGATACAGGTTTCATTCTGGACGGTGCGATAGGCCTTGATTTACCCAACTTCGGTTTAGGAACCTCCTTTCACGGTCAGGTCGGTCCTTCTAATAGCGCAGGATATCAAGCAACATCATGGTATGCGGTTTTGCACGGCGACAAAGCACCTTCTTTGCCTCTACCCAAGCCGTTTCGCTCTGCTCATGTTGTAGTAATGGATATAAATGAACCTCTAGACAGCTACAATTTTGCAAGTTTGGCAGCAAGCTTTGAGCGTATGGAAAAAGATAAAAGTGTAGATATGCTTCTTTTTAGGCCGGATCCTAAGGTGCTGAGCCTTGCACAAGCCGAAGAAACCCGAAGTATGATCAGACGGATTCAAAACACTTCCAAACAAGTCATTTGTTATCTTACTGAAGCTTCAAGTGCAGAATATCTCGCCTGTGCAGGTGCTGACCGAGTATGGATAAACCCGGCCGGAGGAATTCGCATGGCCGGTGTTTCCATGACAGCCTTTTATTTGGGAGATCTGGCAAAAAAAGTCGGTGTGAATGCAGATATGGTAAGAATCGGCAAATACAAAAGCGCGCCTGAAACCTATACTCAAAATCAGCCCAGCGAACCTGCCGTTGAAGAAGCCGATGAATATTTGGATGATGTTTATGCATCGATGATTTCAACAGTACAAACTCTCAGAAAATTTAAAACACCCGAGGCTGCAAGGAAGGTTATAGAACGCGGTCCTTTTACCGCTCCGGAAGCTGTGGCAAATCAACTTGTAGACGAGTCAGTTCCCAAAGATATGCTTGAAGCCAAGTTGTACGAAATGATCGGAAGCCATGTGTTTTTTGATACTGAATATCACAACGATACAATTAGACACAGGAGATACATAGATTCTCCTGCTGTGGCGGTTGTGCATATTACAGGAGATATTGTTGACGGTAAAAGTGTGGATATTCCTATTATAAACATTAAGATGACCGGTGCTCAAACTCTTACTGAAACCCTTCGTGCAATAGGCGCTGACAACAGAATTCGCGCTGTTGTTCTGAGAATCAATAGTCCGGGCGGTTCGGCTATGGGGTCTGATATTCTCTGGAGAGAAGTGGCAGCGTTGCGAAGAGAAAAGCCTGTTATCGTTTCTATGGATTCTGTTGCGGCTTCGGGCGCATACTACATCGCTTCTGCAGCAGATAAGATTTATGCAAATGCGGTTACTCTAACCGGTTCAATTGGAATTTATTACGGGAAGACCGACTTGTCCGCCTTGTTGGAACGAATTGGAGTAAATGCACATACATTCAAAAAAGGCGAACACGCGGATATTCAATCCTGGACGCGTCCTTATTCTGAATCTGAAAAGGAACAAATCCTACGTCAGATCAGCCAATTCTATAACCTGTTTTTACAGCGGGTTTCAGAAGGAAGAGGCAAAGACTTTACACCGCAAAAAGTTGACGAATTGGGACAGGGCCGTATTTGGTCGGGAACAGACGCTCAATATCATCTTTTAGCCGACGAAATCGGCGGCTATACCGACGCCTTGGCATACGCAAGGTCATTAATCGGCTCACATTCTGACATTCCGGTCTTTCACTATCCCAAGCAGTCAAAGTCACTGGTTGTAAGACTGCTTTCTTCAATGACCTCAAAAATTAAACAGCAGGATTCCTTGATTGATATGATCAGACTAACCGGAACGGGACGCATAGTTAAAAGTCTGGCTCCCTTTGCAGTCGGAGATCCGCTTTCACCCCGCGCCCGACTTCCCTTTGTTTCGTTAGAAGAATAACGATAGCTATTAGTTTAGTTATTCTATGATCGCTCAGGAATATTACTGCTATGCAAGGCTAATCTTTAACCGTACAAGGAATGACAACCATCCGGCTTGGTATACCGGCATCATATTTAGCAACAGCAACACATGAAGGTGCAATGGTATTTCCGGAACTTAATCCTGCAACCCCGGGATCATAGTAACCGCATTCGAAAACCTCTTCTGCAGGCTGTACTTTATTCCACGCAACTCCCATTTGTTTGTCAGCATCATTTCTTATCATACTGAGTGGAGCAATACGAAAATTGCTTTTCTTTAGTTCCAGTTTCGGCCAATCAAAATCAAAACCCGCCAAGGTTCCGTCATTGGCAAAGGTTACACTTACTTTATTCCCGGGGCCAAGAATGGGAACACCGTCTATTACGCGGGTAAAAAGAACTCGATAAGCCGACACACTTTCAGTTATTTTGCCGTTGGAATCAGTAACACTGTCAATCAATCTCGACAACTGCCATCCCTGAAGTTCCTCTCCTGGACTCAACTTTATGAAATTAGCCAGATCTCTCTGTATTACTTTGATGGCAGCAGCCTCCAGCTCGTCGTCTGAAAAGCATCCTTTTGGCCCGCAGGACGGATTCTTCGATCCGTTTATGTAACCCATATTAATGAAACGTACCGACTCCCCGGTTCCGCGAACCTCCATCATCCAGTCTTTGCCGATTACAATAGAAGAAGCTTCGGTTGATACTTCATTGGTCTTGGCAGTTAATCCTTTTTTTATAATAAATCTATCAAACACCTCAGACATTACGACATCTCGCCCGCGTCCAGGGAGACGATTTATCTGAGAAACATTCTCATTGGCAAGACCGAAAGTCTGCGCCTTCTTAGCAGATGCAAGTCGAAACGGTAGATCTCCGGCTTGCGCACCGTGTTGAGATGAAAAACCTATCATTAGAAAAGCTACATATACACATATTGTTATTTTCATATTTACCTTCCTTTATTATTCTTTTCTGTTTATAGAAAAAATTCTATCAATCGGCGTTATTCCAATATCTGGTGCATATCCTTGTCATTTGGTTGTCCCTACGCCTCGTGTAGTCCCTAAAATTATTCATAGTCATATTGTCACGGCGACTCGCGCAGTCTGCATCACTGTTTCCTGACGAGAATACAATGGGATTAAAACCGTATCCGTCATTGTCATCGAAGGCTAAGATCCAAGCATTGTTAATCAACCAACCGGCACCGAGATAATTTGCAAAG
>CAYWLQ010000211.1:0-6961 GCA_964458775.1 uncultured Myxococcales bacterium
ATGCAGGTGTTAACTATGATTAAAGCAGGTACACGGGAGCGGCTCTTCTACGACGGACTGGAATGGGGAATGGGGACAGTCCCCAATAATGCGTGTAAGAACAATTTTTGAGGAATAATTAAGAGGAGAGTCGGTAATTATGATTAAATACAAATATTCTATTTTAACCTTATTGCTTGCCTGGACAATAGTTATTGCCCCGGCATGCAAGACATCGGACAACGAGCAGGACAACGAGCAGGACAACGACACATCTAAATGCGTAGATGGAATTTATACTAACTCAAATGCGTGCTCTACAATTTGCGAGTCTATACACAGCCAAGAAGACTGCAATAATACAAAATTGCCGACACCGAAAGAATCAGAAGAGTTTATGTTTTACGGCCATTCTTGTCGTTGGTATAATGCAGTGGAAGTAAATTTGAATTCGACAAGTAAATGTGTCTTTGGTGAAAAACGCGGTAGCTGCGGATACGCAGCTCACGGAGATATTGATTGCGGCGGTACCGGCATGTTATGTGACGAAAAATGGATAGGAGAATATCAATATGGTGCCGGATACTATGTTGAAGATAACAAAATTTTTATGTATGTAGATACCTGCGTAGCGAGTGTTAGCGGGGTGTTTCGTCAATGCCAAAACCCATCGGATGCAATAGACGAATGTGTTTGCGGTTGTGAGATGGATGCAGGTGTTAACTATGATTAAAGCAGGTACACGGGAGCGGCTCTTCTACGACGGACTGGAATGGGGAACAGGGACAGTCCCCAATACCCAATAATGTGGGTCAAGCAGCCCAAAATGGACAAAACCGGAAATATATGAGATTTGGAGCATGACCCCGGATGTCAGAGTCGGCTGTGTTACTAACAAGTGGTGCCGGGAAGATTCTTAAGGAGAATTTAATTTAGGAGAAACCTATGAGAAGCTTGCCGATTCTGTTTGGAACAAATACCTAAACAATTCGACAAAACGCAACAGGTTCTTTGATATGGCTGATGCAACTAAAGTGAAATATTGGAACAATTAATGTTAAAAAAACACACAACTTTTGTGCAACCGATATATTTCCTATTCTATGTTGCGTTTTTTTGTGGATGTACTGCTGACAAATCAGAAGACGATTGGGTTATGATTAATATACCCGAAGTCAAACTTGACATGGAAAAAATCGAAAAGGGTTGGGTAACAATACCAAGCACTCAGTTTATTTTCGGCTCTCCTGAAAACCAAATATGCAGGTCAGATATAGATACCCAAGTAGAGGTAGTAATAACTCGTCCGTACAAAATTGCATCCACAGAGATAACTCAAGCACAGTGGCGCATGAACGGTTTTCCGGATTCTTCTGACGTACAACCTTGCGACAATTGCGCCAAAGGATTTATAGATTGGTTTGATGCTTTGGCATGGCTTAACACTCTATCTCGAACTGCCGGATTGCCTGAATGCTATGACCTCAGCAATTGTACAGGCGACCCTGCAGCGGGATGTTTGAAAGAAGAAGGAAGCGGATGCGCGTTTAAACCGCATATATTTAGATGTACCGGTAATACGCACAGATATCCCAAACGAGTAGATTGCCCTGGATATCGTTTGCCCACCGCCGCTGAGTGGGAATGGGCGGCAAGAGGAGGGACTACAACCGGAACTTATGTCGGTGATATGACGCTAGACCTTAGGGAATCTGAATGTGAACCCGACCCTCTCATGGATTCTGTAGCCTGGCATAGCTGCAACAGCGAGTTAATACTTCATCCTGTAGGTGAGTTGATACCCAACGCATACGGTCTGTATGACATGTTGGGAAATGCCGGCGAATGGGTTGATGATATTTTCAACGGAGCAGGCCTTTTAACCAATTCAAGGACAACGCCTCCGTTAATAGATCCCGTTGGAGTGTCGGATTATGAACGCACTTTGCGAGGCATGCGAGGAGGCAGCGTTGTTCATCCTTCTTGTAATTGTTCGGTAAGTAAGAATTGGGATGAGCTGAGTTACGGTAGGTGTTTTTCTTTCGGACTGAGACCTGTAAGAACAATTTTTGAGGAATAATTAAAAGGAGAGTCGGTAATTATGATTAAATACAAATATTCTATTTTAGCCTTATTACTTGCCGGGACAATAATAATTGCTTCGGCATGCAAGACATCGGACAACGAGCGGAACAACGACACATCTAAATGTATAGACGGAATCGAACTCAATTATTCAGCATGCGCTGCTATTTGTGAGACCTCAGATAATAAAGAAAGTTGCGAGAGTACAGTGCTTCCGCAACCTGAGAACCAAAAACAGGAAGCGTGGTCGTATAGTCATAAATGTATTTGGTATGAAGGTCAGGAGGTCAGCCTCAATAATGCAAACGAATGCGTTTTCGGCGAAAAAAGAGGTGCTTGCGGTTATGCACACTTTGGAGAAGTTGATTGCGGCGGCAGCGGCATTTTGTGCGATGACAAATGGATAGGTCAATTTCAATACGGAGCGGGCTACTTTGTTGAGGACAACAAGATTTTTATGTTTGTTAATACCTGTGTTCCCGTAGATGTCGGTTCTTTTGGAGGATGTTATATGTTACCGCCGAATGCAATAGACGAATGTGTTTGCGGTTGTGAGATGGATGCAGGTGTTAACTATGATTAAAGCAGGTACACGGGAGCGGCTCTTCTACGACGACCGCTACGCCTCTATTTTCCATCCGGCTATTCCATTCTTATAAAGCGCGAGGTGTTCGTGCTCTATAGGGGACAGTCCCCAATAATGGCTAACAATGCACTCTGGCAGACTGTTTCTATTAGTTCACTATCGGATTAATGATTTGCGGAGCTGATAGCGGTAACTGGATCGAACGGATTGGCGGCGAGACGTTGACAATCGTCGGTTTTCTTCTTCCATCCTTAATTTTTTCCCTAATTGTTATTTTTATCTCTCATACCGTTGTTTAAAATAAAAAACATTAATCTTTTCTGTAAGTTGCTGTTTAATAAACAAAAAAGTGAACATTTTGGGACTATTCTCTTTTTTTTGGGGGCTGATTCCACCCGCTTTTTAAAAAAAACGTCACTTTAGCAGTTTAGGACGGACGTAATCAGTTTTGTTTACGAATATATAGGAGAGGGTGAATGGCAACAATATTACCGTTGGGAGTAAATGTGTTTTCAGGTCTCGACTGGGTCGTGCTGGCGGCTTTTGCTGCGGGTCTGATCGGAATCATCATTTGGGTTACTATGCAGAAAGAAGAGGACTCTCAGGACTACTTCTTGGCAGGTCGTAATGCCGGTTGGCTGGCAATAGGTGCGTCTATCTTTGCATCAAACATCGGTTCAGAACACCTGATCGGTCTGGCCGGTGCAGGTGCTTCAAGCGGCATGGCTATGGCGCATTGGGAAATTCAGGGATGGATGATATTGATTCTGGGTTGGGCATTTGTTCCGTTTTATTCACGCAGCATGGTGCTGACAATGCCGGAGTTTCTTGAAAAACGCTATAACTCACAATCTCGTACAATTCTGTCGTTGATTTCGTTGGTAAGCTATGTGCTTACAAAGGTCGCTGTTACCGTATACGCAGGCGGTCTGGTTTTTAAAATGGTGTTCGGAATTGATACTCTGTGGGGTATTGATTTTTTCTGGATTTCAGCCATCGGCCTTGTAATCATTACTGCAACCTATACGGTACTGGGCGGCATGAAATCTGTGCTTTATACATCTGTATTGCAGACACCTATTCTGCTTCTCGGTTCGTTGATCATTGTTGTTCTCGGTCTTCGGGCGCTTGGCGGTTGGGACCAAATGATGGAGGTTGTTCGTGCTACCCCGGTCAATGAATACGGCGACAGCATGGCTAACCTTATCCGAAGTAACAGTGACACGGACTTTCCGTGGCTGGGTGTGTTAATCGGTTCTTCCGTAATCGGTTTTTGGTATTGGTGCACTGATCAGTTCATCGTACAGCGTGTGCTGTCCGGGCGTGACCAAACGCAGGCTCGTCGTGGTGCTATCTTCGGGGCGTTCCTAAAAATGACGCCGGTTTTTCTTTTCTTAATTCCCGGTATGATCGCTTTTGCCATGTCCGCAAAGGGAATTGAAATAAACGGTACTGTTTATCATTTGGCTGAGCCGGATACCGCTTTCCCGTCATTGGTTGCTACACTTCTTCCTGCCGGTGTTAAGGGTTTGGTGGTTTGCGGTATTCTTGCCGCCCTGATGAGTTCGTTAGCATCGTTGTTTAATTCGTCGGCAATGTTGTTTACCATAGACTTCTACCAAAAATTCAAACCGCAAGCCTCGCAAAAGCATCTGGTGTATGTCGGGCGCATTGCTACGGTTATTATAGTAATTCTCGGTATACTCTGGATTCCTATTATGAAAAATATCGGAGACGTTTTGTATACCTACCTACAAGACGTACAGTCCGTGCTTGCTCCCGGTATTGCAGCAGCTTTTCTTCTCGGTGTGCTTTGGAAGCGTGCATCTGCTAAGGGCGGCATGTGGGGTTTGCTTTCCGGCATGATCATCGGTCTGACCCGTCTAGGTGCGAAGGTCTATTATACTTCACAGGCAGGGCAGGGGAACAATGTTCGTGAATGGGCAGCGGCCAACGGTGTGGATAACATATTCTATAAGCTGTTCTATGATGTAAACTGGCTTTTCTTCTCCGGCGGAATGTTAGTCTTCTGCATGGCAGTAATAGCTGTGGTAAGTATGATGACAACAGCTCCTGATGAAAATCAGATACGCGGTTTGGTAATCGGTACAGAAACAGAAGAACAAAGGGCGGAAACCCGCAAGAGCTGGGACAATTGGGACTTGCTCTGGACCGGCTTAATTCTTGTGGCTACAGTCATATTCTACTGGTATTTCTGGTAATACATTATAGGGAGATATTCCTAAATAATATGTTCTATATGAAGATAAACCGACTGCTTGTTAACAATATTGTTTCTGACGTTACAAGCAACTCATCGGCACGCCTAAGCTCTAAGACAGGCGCGCTCACCGGCACAGCCTTGACGGCTGTCCGAGAATAGGATCACAAACATGGCCGAGCAAAAGACACAGGAAATCTGGTTTCTCACCGGCAGTCAGCATTTATATGGTGATAAGACCCTTAAGCAAGTTGCTCAAAATTCGGAGCAGATTACCGCAGGGCTTAATCATTCTGGAAAACTTCCTGTAAAAGTGGTGAACAGGCCTACTCTTACAGGTCCGGAGGCAATACTAAACGCTTGTACGGAAGCTGATGCAACACCTGAGTGTGTGGGTGTTATTACTTGGATGCACACCTTTTCACCATCCAAAATGTGGATTGCCGGGCTTACTCGTTTGAATAAACCGATTGCGCATTTGCATACTCAGTACAACAGAGAACTGCCTTGGAACGAAATCGACATGGACTTCATGAACCTGAATCAGTCCGCTCACGGTGACCGTGAGTTTGGGTTCATTTGTGCCAGGCTTCGAAAAAATCGTAAGATCGTGGTCGGTCATTGGCAAGACCCTGATTCGATCGAAGAATTGGCGGTATGGGCGCGCGCGGCTTTGGCTATGGCTGAGTCGCGTAAACTAAAAGTAGCCCGATTGGGCGGCATGAACATGCGTGAAGTGGCGGTTACCGGAGGTGATCGAATTGAAGCCCAGATTCAGCTCGGCTGGTCGATCAACGGTTACGGGGTAGGCGACTTGGCTGCCATTATCTCAGAAGTCTCTGATGCAGAAGTAGACCGACTGGTAGCGGAGTACGAAGCCGGTTATTCTATGGAAGCGCCGCTTAGAAAAGGCGGTGACAAACATGCAAGTGTGAGATGCGCTGCTCGTCAAGAGATCGGCCTTCGAACGT
Source organism: uncultured Myxococcales bacterium (assembly GCA_964458775.1). Taxonomy (GTDB): domain Bacteria; phylum Myxococcota_A; class Polyangia; order JAAYKL01; family JAAYKL01; genus CAYWLQ01. Next base: position 5,843 of record CAYWLQ010000211.1, read on the forward strand.
TTCTTAAAACCGGCGGATTCGGAGCCTTTACTACCACCTTTGAGGATCTGCACGGTTTACAGCAATTACCCGGCTTAGCTTGTCAGCGACTTATGGCCGAAGGATACGGCTTCGGTGCCGAAGGCGATTGGAAAACAGCCGCTTTGGTGCGTCTCGCCAAGGTAATGACAGCGGGAAGACCCGGGGGTGTATCATTTATGGAAGATTATACCTACCATTTGACAGCGGGAGAGGAGCGAGTGCTCGGTGCACATATGCTTGAGGTATGCCCGTCGATTGCTGATGGAAAACCCTCGTTGGAGGTTCATCCGCTTGGCATAGGCGGCAAAGCTGATCCGGCTCGGCTTGTTTTTGACTCAAAGCCCGGCCCCGCAGTAAATACAACGCTTGTCGATATGGGCGGACGCATGCGGATGATCGTCGCCGAAATCGATGTTGTGAAACCCGATCATCGAATGCCCAAACTTCCTACAGCGCGAGCCGTTTGGTTATTGCGTCCGGATTTTAAACGAGGATGTCATGGATGGATCGAGGCCGGAGGTGCACACCATGCGGCTTTCTGCCAGTCTGTTACCGCCGAGGAATGGGAAGATTTCGCAGGAATGGCCGGATTGGAAGTAATTAGACTTGGGGCGGATCTTGACCTCCGTGCGCTTCGAAACGAGTTACGCTGGAACGATGCAGCGTTTAAGTTGGGGTGGTAATGTAATGACTTCGCCGTATCGTGAACTAAAGGAAAGGGTTTGGGCAGCGAACCAAGAAATCCCAAAACGAGGACTCGCTATATATACCTTCGGCAACGTATCAGCATTGGATGCTGCTCGCGGTGTTTTCGCCATTAAACCCAGCGGAGTGGAATATGAGCGTCTTGCGATTGATGACATAGTGGTGTTGGACCTTTCCGGAAAAATTGTAGAGGGTAATTTAAGGCCTTCTTCTGATACTCCGACTCATCTGGTTCTGTATCGTGCATGGGAGGGTATAGGCGGTGTCGTTCATACGCACTCCTCATATGCAACCGGATGGGCTCAGGCGCGGCGTTCTATCCCTATTTACGGAACCACTCATGCAGACCACCTCGCCGAAGATGTACCGTGTACCGCTGTTATGACGGATGAG
>CAYWLQ010000212.1:0-6950 GCA_964458775.1 uncultured Myxococcales bacterium
GTACAGTGCGGCTCCGTGTTATTCACGGCTTCAACAAGAGTCAAAAAAATTTTTTATTGTATACCCGACGTATCAGCTTCGCATGAGCAGCGATATGAGTGCGGTGTGCTCTGTAAAGGGAGACTTGCATGATTGAAAAACCTACGAAAATTATTTTTGTTACAGGCGGAGTTGTTTCGTCAATTGGAAAAGGACTTGCCGCAGCTTCAATGGGGGCTTTACTTGAGAATCGAGGATTGAAGATTACCCTCATGAAGCTTGACCCATATATCAATGTGGACCCCGGTACAATGAGTCCGTTTCAACACGGTGAGGTCTTTGTGACCGATGACGGTGCTGAAACAGATTTGGATTTGGGACACTATGAACGTTTTACAACCGCAGTTATGTCGAAAGGTAATAACCTTACTACCGGTCGAGTATATTACGATGTAATTAACAAAGAGCGGCGGGGTGAGTATTTAGGAAAGACTGTACAGGTTATTCCGCATATTACCGACGAGATTAAAAATTTTGTTTTAGAAAAAGCTCGTACTGTAGATATCGCTATTGTGGAAATCGGCGGTACGGTAGGAGATATAGAATCTCTGCCTTTTATGGAAGCTATACGTCAATTGAAGGTAGAGTTAGGGCCGACCAACTCAGTATATGTTCATGTAACATTGGTTCCCTATATTGCAGCTGCCGGTGAACTAAAGACCAAACCGACCCAACATTCGGTAAAATCTCTTCGAGAAATCGGTATTCAGCCGGATATTTTGTTGTGCAGAACAGAAAGACCGATGTCTCTTGAGCAGCGCTCCAAAATCGGTCTTTTTTGCAACGTACCGGCTGAAGCGGTGGTTGAGGCTATGGATGTGTCTTGTATTTATGAATTACCGATTGCTCTAAAAAGCCAAGGACTCGATGAACTCCTCGCAAGACAGCTGAATATTTGGTCACGAGCGTCAGATCTTAGCGGTTGGAGTGAAGTGGTATCCAGAATTCAAAATCCCGAGAAAGAAGTTACCATAGGTGTAGTAGGAAAATATGTTAATCTTCGAGACTCGTATAAAAGCCTAAATGAAGCGCTTATTCATGGAGGTATTGCCGGTAATTGTAGAGTTCGCCTTGTTCACATCAGCTCAGAGGAAATCGAGCAACAAGAAGCTTCAAGTATAGAAAAGATGTTTAGTTCGATTGACGGACTGCTTATTCCCGGCGGATTTGGAGATAGAGGGACAGAAGGAAAAATTTCTGCTATAAAGTATGCAAGAGAAAAGGGAATACCCTTTTTTGGAATATGCCTGGGTTTGCAATTGGCGGTTATAGAGTATGCTAGAAATAAGGCTGGATTGAAAGATGCCAACTCCTCAGAACTTAACCCAAATACGCCGCATCCGGTTGTGCACTTGATGGAAACACAGGAAAATGTTTCTGATAAGGGTGCGACAATGCGTTTAGGTGCTTATCCTTGTGTACTTAATGAGAATTCCAAAGCATATGCAGCCTACGGAATAAAGGAAATTTCAGAGCGACATAGACATAGGTATGAAGTTAATAATCAGTATAGAGAAAAGCTTGAGGATGCCGGTCTGAAATTATCCGGTGTCAGTCCTGACGGTAAATTGGTTGAGATGGTGGAGGTTGAGAACCACCCGTACTTTGTTGCCTGCCAGTTTCATCCTGAATTTAAATCCAAACCAATGGAGCCGCATCCTCTTTTTGCTGCTTTCATACATGCTGCGCTTGCAAAGCGCTCGGCTGTCGGCCGGATTGGAACCTAAATGAGTATTATTATTTCAATTCTTGCGCTGGGAGTGCTCATTGCACTTCATGAGTGGGGACATTTCAGTGCTGCTCGCTTAACAGGCATGAGAGTACTCAGATTTTCTGTAGGTTTTTTTAAATCAATATGGTCGTATACTTCAAAAAAGACAGGAACAGTATTTCAAATCGGAATATTGCCTTTAGGAGGTTTTGTCCAAATAAAGGGAATGAATCCGTTTGAAGAGGAGGCGAATACTCATCCTGAATCTTTTCAAAATAAAGCGATATGGCGGAGAGGTTTGGTGCTTATTGCGGGTCCCGTAGTGAATTTAATAACTGCGTTTTTTATGCTGTTTGTATTGTACGCATCTTCGGGAACTCCCAGATTTTTGGACAAAGCCGGAGTGGGAATGGTCGTTTCCGGTTCACCGGCTGATAAAGCGGGTTTACAAGAAGGGGATGATATACTTGCTGTAAATGATACAACAGTTAAAAAATGGGAAGATCTGACAGCTATTCTGAGAGCGCATCCTGATAAAAAGGTTCGACTTGAAATAAGACGCGACGGTTCACCGATGATGGTCTTTGTTACGCCGATGAATGAAGACGGAATAGGAAAAATAGGTATCGGTCAACCCCAGGAGTATTTGTCAATGCCGTTACATTATGCAGCTCTTGCGGCAGGCATTAAATGCAAAGAGGTTTTATGGGGAAGTTTGTCATCTATTGCAGGTCTTTTCTCAAAAGAACCTTCTGATGTTAAAGCGATAGGTCCCCCGGGAATTATAAAAATGGCAGCATCAACCCTGGATTCCGGAATTAGGGATTTTGTGGCACTATTGGCATATTTAAGTCTAATGTTGTTTCTATTTAACATGTTGCCGTTTCCGGCTTTAGACGGAGGAAGAGGTGTTTTTCTTTTGTATGAGGCAATTTCTCGTAGAAAGGTAAGTCCCAAAGTAGATGCCGTTGTAAACACAGCCGGATTTGTTATATTAATGAGTCTTCTTCTGTTTATGAGTGTAAGAGATATCATATCCTGATATTTTAACATCTGTTACAAATTCGGTTTTTATATCTTTCTAAAATAGTCAAAAATCAATACGCTATCAGCGGAAATAGACTTAATTGGGGCTGTGGCATAAATATCATAGCCTTTCTAGGAGGAATCCATGTTTCAGACTCATAGTTATTATACGGTTGGGCGATTAGTATTTGTATTGTTCACGGCGATTCTCATTGCAGGTCCGGTAACTTCCCAGACCAAGCCAAAGGGAGAAGCTAAAAAAGGCGCCAAGGCCGCTACAAAGGTAGATCAGGATACAAAAAAAGAGAGCGAACCTACAGAAACCACTGAGTCGAAAGCTGAGGTATCTGACAAAGATGATGTTGATTCGGATGATATTCTATCTAAAAATAAAGCTGAAGAATCGTTAAAAGAAGATGAATCTAAAAAAGAAGATGAATCTAAAAAAGAAGATGAATCTAAAAAAGAAGATTTGTCTTCGGTCTCAGCCGGGAAAACATTAGAAGAAGAAGGCAACGACGATTTAGAGAGTCAAACTCAAGCAATTGAACCGGAGGAGGAAGAAGTAGTAGATCTAAAGATTGTTTCTTCTTCAGACCGGAAAGAAGGATTCTTTCCGTCTGAATTCGACGGTCCTGATGCAATGTTGCGTGACAGAGGGATAAATATATTTACTGCACGTACTGCCAGACCGATGTCATTAACTCTAGCCATTGATCACAGGCCGTATGCAAAATTAGCGGCAGATGAAGCTGAGGATGTATTCTTTGACTATCTAGGTCTTGACGGCGGGCATATGAAAATGGGATTGGGTCTTCGTTTTGGAATTATAGAAGGTTTAGATGCCGGAATCTACCGACTAAATGACGGAGGTACAGTTAATTGGGATACTTATGAGTTTGATGTGAGGTATTCTTTTTTAAGACAAGAAAAACACTTTATAGATATGTCAATCCGAGCCGGCCTTTCATGGTTTGTACAAAAAAATGCGGATGACGCAGTCGGCGGATTTGGGCAGTTTTTTGTTAACCGAATCTTTTTCGATATGCTTTTAGTAGGTGTGGGTTTTCAGTTCCATTCTTCGTCTACCAACGATACAAAATTTATGAGAGATGATAACTATTCAGGAGCAGTGTTGGGGGTCATAGAATGGAGAATGATAAAACAATTGGCCTTGGTTGCTGAGATTGCAGCATGTGTGGTCGGATACGGTTCTGATTATGGAGTTATTGGTAGACCGTCTATTCCAAATTTTAGTATGGGTTTAAAGGTACTTACGCGAAGACATACCTTTGCCTTGCTAATATCAAATACACAATTTATTAATGCGGACGGAATAGTTTCTAATAGTTGGAGAGATTTTTCGGATATATTTTTTGGTTTTCAGATTATGAGAGAGTTTAATTTCAAATAGTCTTCTATTTCTTTGATGATAATTCGCAATTCTTATAGGTTGCTTTTTTTATCATATTTTGGATAATAGACAGCTATTAGTATTCAGCTTCGGTGAAAACATGCCGAAGTAATAACACTGCGATTCATGTATATCAGCGTTATACAATATTATGTTCAATTTACAATTTACAAGCCTCAACATCGGCTCGGATATAGAACCGATCGGTTTTTAACTGTTCAATAAGAGGATATGCAATGGGCATTCTTACGGAACTTGTCATCGCAAATATAAAAGACGCTGATGACATTGCACGTTTTTCAGACCCTTCAGAGAAATGGACTGGGATAAGTGCTGAAGGTTTGGATCAAGTTAAGCTTAGTACTCTTCGTTCAATAGTAACCAACAAAGAGTATGAAGATGGATGGATTGATGATTTCCGCTTCTTAGCCGGTAATCAGGAAGAAGGACCTTGGGTATTTGCTGTTCCTGATGCACTATGTTCAGCTCTTGCAGGCTTTCCGGAAAGTCGACTAAAAGCAATTGCTAAACAATGGTTAAGAACAGAGGAAATACAAATGGATGAATGGTCGTTGGAAGAAGTAGAAACTCGTCTGAAAGACCTTCTAGATTTGTTCAAAAATGCCAAACGCGAAAACAAAACTGTTTTAATGTGGATGTCATCATAATGTTATAATCAAAATTCTAATTGGTCGGATAATTCTCAAAAATCAATAGCAAGGACATTTTGTTAGTCTAAAAGACGAACTACCATTCCGGAACGTAATTTTGGTTCAAACCAGGTGGATTTGGGCGGCATTACTTGGTTAGCATCAGCTATTTCCATCAATTGTTCAATAGAAGTCGGAAACATAGAAAAAGCAACTCCGGATCCCTTTGCATTTACTCTGCGTTCCAATTCTTCAATTCCCCGTATCCCTCCGACAAAGTCAATTCTTGTATCTTTTCGCGGATCATGAATTTTTAATATCGGGGAAAGCAAATTGTTTTGAAGAATTGAAACATCAAGACTTTCTACGGGATCTTTCACATCATAGCTTCCCGGTTTGGAAGTTAAACGATACCATTTTTGATTGAGATACATTCCGAACTCAAGCGGTTTGCTAGGTTTTGCAATTGCTGAAGGAATAATATCAAATTTTTCTTCTATTTTGCTTTTAAATTCTTCTTCAGTCAATCCGGCTAGGTCAGACACAATTCGATTATAATCCATTATATGCAAACGGTTGTGAGGAAAAATAACTGCCATAAAAAAATTATATTCCTCATTTCCATTATGGTTTGGATTCTGCGCTTTTCTTTTTTCTCTCACAGCACTTGCAGATGCAGAACGATGGTGTCCGTCAGCAATATATAAACATGGAAGTTTGAGAAAACCTTCGGTAATAAATTCTATTTCTTCTTGTTTGTCCAAAATCCAAAGTCGATGTGAAATACCATCTTTGGCGACAAAATCGTATGCAGGATCCTTTTTGCTACATCTTTCAATATAACCATCCAACTCCTCCGAAGCGCGATAGGTGAGAAAGATAGGTCCCGTATTAGCATTCAGTTTATCGACATGCCTTGTTCGGTCAGCTTCTTTGTCAGCACGAGTAAATTCATGCTTTTTTATTTTTCCGCTTTGATATTCATCAACGCTGACTCCTGCCATAACTCCCAACTGAGAGTGAATTTTCCCGTTTATCATCATACTTTGTTCATAAAGATACAACAATGGAGATGGGTCACGCACCAAAATTCCTTCTGACACAAAACGGTTCAAATTATCTAAGCCCCTCTGATATACTTCATCAGAATAAATGTCAGTTTCAGGAGCTAATTCGATTTCCGGTTTTATTACACGAAGAAAGCTATACGGATTACCCTCTGCCATGACTCTAGCTTCGTTTGAATCTATTACATCATATGGGGGGCTTGCCACTAACTCAACTTTATCTAAAAGCGGTCTCAATCCGCGAAACGGTCTGATAATAGACATTAATATCCTCCAATAACACCCAACGTTTGTAGGCGTAATGTAAAAACCTTTACGTCCTATATTGAATTATAGAAAAAAAAAAAAGAACCAAATTGGGCAAATTTAAGTTACCAATGTTTTTTTCAATACTTTAAATTAGATAGAAGAAAACACAAATAATATAAGCGCATAAAAAAAAAATCTTATTCCAAAATCGATAAATAATTATTCACAATTTGAAATTTATTTATTGCGCTCAAAAAAAATTCTGTTATCACATTCCTATCGAACTATTTTTTTTGTGAGGTGTTTTAAAAAACTTGGTTGATATCGATTTAATATGTTGTGTGAAAAATTTTTTGATTAGATTGAGTTAAATCAATGCAATCAATTTGTTATTTTTATTGTATAGTTTTAGTTGCATTGTGTTTTTATTTGATATAATAAGCGCCAAAGCGTTTGGCAATTTGTTTTAATAATGTAACTTTATTAAAAAGTTGTGATTTTGAGAAGAGATATAAGAGAAAGTAGAAAGGAGTTCGTTATGTTTAGGTTTCCTAATATTACAAAATTTTCTGTTTTGGGGTGCAGCGCATTTTTACTAATGCTCTTCGCATTTTCCGGTTGTTATCATGTAGAGAGATTAGACCTTCCGGATGGAGGTACTGATCAAGATAGTGATTCGGGTGGTGACACATCAGACACTGATACTGATTCGGATACCGATACCGATACAGATACAGATACCGATACTGATACTGATACTGACACCGATACGGATACCGACACAGATACAGATA
>CAYWLQ010000213.1:0-6928 GCA_964458775.1 uncultured Myxococcales bacterium
GGCATCGACATGAGTCAGTTGTTCAGCGAGCAAGCAAAACTCCGCGCTGAAGAACTTGGTGTCGCCGATCAAGTAACGTTCATCCATGACGATGCTGCGGGCTTTGTCTCTGACGAGAAGGTCGGTGTGGCAGCCTGTCTCGGTGCAACATGGATCGGCGGGGGAGTCGCCGGCACCGTCAACCTTCTGGCTAAAAGCCTTTGCGTAGGCGGAATCATACTTATCGGCGAACCCTATTGGCGGAAGCTACCCGCGACGGAAGATATTGCCAAAGGCTGCCTTGCCGGTTCGTTAGCAGACTTCCTCTTGCTCCCGGACTTGCTCGCGTCTTTCGGCGCACTTGGCTACGATGTCGTGGAAATGGTTCTGGCAGACCAAAACGGCTGGGACAGATATGAGGCGGCTAAGTGGCTCACAATGCGCCGATGGCTTGAAGCAAATCCCGATGACGAATTCGTCGGAGAAATTAGAGCCCAACTGACTTCGGAGCCCAAACGCTATGCTATGTATACGCGTGAATACTTGGGATGGGGAGTGTTCGCGCTGATGGCGCGCTGATGAAATTCTCAAACTGCTTTTTAAAACGGCCGACTAATTCTCATTCCACTCCAATAATCTGCGTTGTCCCTTGAGTGTTCGAATTCTCGTTATGTCTTGGCTGACTTCAAGACAGCCTCTATAGCGGTTTTCCTTGTCACGAATTGCGAAGTATCGAATATGGATGAACCTTTCGCCGATCTCAAGCCAGAATTCAGCGAGATTTTGAGTGCCGGCTCGAAATGAGTTGAGGATTTTTTGTACTGTATCAACGCTTTTGGGCGGATGACAGTTTTGCACCTTTCGTCCGATAACGGCAGGACTGCGAGGGAAAATTCGTTCCGGACCTTCGGAATAGAATCGAACGGTATCGTTTTCGTCGACAAATGACAAATCCATCGGAAGGCCGGCCATGATGAGATTGAGCTGTTCAAGAGATATATCACCTGTCATAAGCCCAAAAAGGCCGTCTTTTACCGCACTGTCTGCAACATTTAAGACAGATTGTGCTCTCTGCGCCAAAGTCGGCCATTCAGCAGCCGGCTTTGTTAATACATAGCCTAGTTCATCTTCTCCCTTTCGAATTTCAGTCCACTCTTTGTCCGAGAGCGTCTGTAATGCCATGGGAAAAAGGATTTTTTCCTCTTTATAAACCATTTCAACAAGGTCGCGAGCAAAGGCAGGTGTTTTGGATGCAAAGGCTTTTACGTCTCCTTTTTCCGCCGCTGAACGCACTTCCTTTAGATCTGCCCGAATTTGATCATGCACGCCCCACATAACCTTTGACGGACCGGTAATGTTGTGTCGCTCCAATACAGAAAAGAGCTGGTTCTCTTTGCGCTGATAATGATTTTCGATGCCGCTCAGTTTCTCGATAACCGAAAGTGCCTGTTTTAATTTTTCGTTTGCATCGCTCTCAGCTTCCAAATCTTTGGCAAGCACACCCAGCTCATCGGCTAGAGCCGTAATGATTTTGTTGGCAGCCATATAGGTGTGAACGGGATGCCCGGGCTGAGTTTCCGCATCTTGGTGCTCGTCCAGAGCATGTCTAAAAGCACCTACATGAACATCACATAGCCGTTGGACTTCTGAAACCGGCATACCGCCCTTAATGAGTTCCTCCTCCATTTCGGCAATTTCCGTTGCCTCCACATCTTCCACAGCTTCTGAAAACCGACGCCGCGCATCCTCCAAATTACCTCCGTTGTGAAGATCGTTGATAATCTGTTTTAAAATCTCAACTCGCTCAGCTCGGCCTAGTGTAGTCTCCGACAAATCAGAGTCCGTTTCAGGACGAACACCTGTCTGCTTCTCAATTTCGGCAGAAATAGCCTCTATGAAAGCAGAAAGGCCGATATTCGCAATACCGGCTGCCGTTCGAATGGTTGCCACTCTACCAATTGTAGCCCGAGCCATTTTATTTTTAAGCATCTCAAACTTTGAATTATAGGACACAAGAAATTCTTCCAAAAACGGATGGGTCTTCAACAAATCAAAAATCTTTGTTCCGCCAAATATTTTCATGACAGTCTCCTTAGGTTGAGCCGAACATAGTAGCTTTTTTTAGCTTAGCTTAGCTTAACACGATTTGAGCATTGCTCCAGTTCGATCTCTGTAAGTTTTTGAGTTCTTATCCCCAAAGTCATGCTCAGAAGACATCATAATGTATCCGAGGAGTTTGTCACATCGGGAAACTTGATGCATTCTTAGACAGAAACCATTTAAAGTTACTTATACATTATTTTTTAAACAATCCTAAGTCATTGTAAACAATCAGCATCTTCAGCGTTTTCATATCTGCTGTGTTGTAGATTGACCCAATCGACAAACAGATGCAAAATTTGATTCTTGCAATCAGAGCGTGATTTGCCGTATCCGGTTTTGACTGCTCTTTTTTTAGGAGGTTTTATGGTAGAAAAGAAAAAGCGATTTCAAAAAAAGCGAGTTGTACGAAGAAAACACTGAGCAGCCTGTTCCTAAACAATCTTTTATTGAGAAAACCCCGATGTCCCGACGTCCAAAAGAAAACAATGAGGGTTTCGGCATATTAAAGTTTGTCGGTTTTGCTATTTTGGTTTTAGTTGTCGGTTCGGCAATTTTGTTTAATCGCTCAGGAGGAAGAGAAGCTCTGAGGGGAGATAAAACAGCCGGAGAACTTTGTAGCGAAACAACAGAGTGTCAAAAAGGTTATATCTGTTTTTCTCACCAAGAAAACAGACGACAATGTATGAAAACCTGCCATGCTAATAGCGGATGCGAAGCCGGTTACACATGCACCACATCTGCTGCATCCAAGCGCAAAGGAATGAGGGTAGTCGAGATTTGTGTTCCTGATGCGAAAAGCTAACCTAATCATTTATATAGTTGCCCATCTATGTTTGCAGTGCAGTGACCGAAATCATTCTGCACCGTCCAAATTATCGCTTACCCCCTCCCCTATTCCAGAGGCATCAGAGCCCTTCTTTCCGGAACATCCTAATCCTGACGATGCAGCACCAAAACGCCCTGAAGAACTTATTTCCGGTTCCATGGCCGTAAGATATTCCGTTCCCGGAAAAATCCGATGGTTTGTCGATGTAGATGCTCCGATAACCGATATAAGATGGTCTGCATTAAAAGGGTTCTCTGTAAGCGTAGGAAAAGAGGTTCTTAATATTTCAAGCAAAGGGGAACTTCGTTGGCGCCAAACAGCAGGCTTCGGACATAAAATTATAACCATCGGCGATACGGAAGCGGTTTGGTCACCTTCATTTTCTCAAATTATTGAGCTGGGTCAAAGAGGATCCAGTTCGTGGAACCGCACATGGAACGGCAGTGTTGAAGAGAAAAACAACGAAGTATTTCTTTTAGATGCGTCGACAGTATCAGCGCTGGACCAAAACGGCCAAGACAAATGGCGAGCGGCATTGGATGGGATTCGCAATTTGGAAGGCCCGTTCAAGTGTAAAGACAGTTTTGTATTTCACGGCGCGGGCGGCATGGTTCGCAAAGCTGTTGAAGTCTCACAACGAGGCTTAATCTTGCGAATTACTGATTTAAGCCGAGGCGCACAGATGCTGGATACGGACAACCTGTGCAATCCGTTGATCTGGCGAGACGGTGAACTAAAACTTCTCAACGATAAGGGTATTGCCGTGTGGACTAGAAATTACTCCGTTGCTCCCTTGGTTTCGAGACTTGAAAAAGGATTCTTTATTACCTCAGGCCGTGCATCATCATTGTCTGTTTTTGAAATGGTAGCCGATGACGGAAAAACCTATTTCAAAGGCAATCTACCCGTTAACGGACGTCTGTTTAAAGCTGAGATTATTTCGTCATACGGCCTCGATGTAAAAATGCTGGGACTGTGCCTTGATGTAACCCATCCCTGCGCAAAACCCGGAAGCGGACGAGGACCTTACAACGCACTGGTTACCTCTGACGGAAAAGGAGGTTTTAGAGCAATGCTTCGTCACACCTCCGGACACCTAGGTGCAATAGCTTTGGACAATGAAAACTCAATCATAGCGTCGTCAAAGGACGAAAACGCTACCGATGTGGAAATGAGAGACAGGTATCAAAAAGTAATCTGGCAACTAACTCTACCAGGACGACTGTCCGCCGGCCCTTACGCCGGACCGTACGGAGGAGTATATGTGGCAACCTGCACAGGATGGAACTGTGAAAAACCGTATCGTCTGTTTTCAATTACCGCAACCAAGCAAGATGAAAAGAGTGAAGACGCGGATTTGACTGGGCTTTGAGTTCGCCGTCGCACTGCGTGCTTGTTTGGAAGTTTTAACACCTAAAGAATCAAACTGAAAAGACGTGCCCGCCGTCGCACTACGTGCTATGGCGAGGTTTTGGACCTTAGCATAAATGTTCCCTATAAGGGAAGAGCACTATTTATTTAAGCCTAGACGTTCGGCAATTTGCGGATATAGGTTGATATAGTCATTGGTGTCGTATCTGCCGCCGGTGGATCCTTCTTCTTCTGAACAATTTATTTGGCAATTGAAAATCGGGGAGGTGCCGTATCTTGTTGGGCCGAAAATAAAGGCTCCCATTCCTTGTGAATCAGGAATCGACGACATGACTTGGTGTATTATTTCGATATCATCTCCTGAGTGGGCTAGACTTAAAAAACGATAATTTAAATAACGCGATGCCAGGTCAAAGAAGTTTGTCTCGTATTGGTCCGGCTCGGTCTCTGCAAACGTACTGGCACCGATAATGTCAAATTCTGTATTATATTCAAACAACATTTCAAGCCAATTTATCATTGTATCGTTTTCGCGTCCCTTCTGATGATGCAGCGCAACAAGTATTGTCGAGTCTGCTTCTTTCACTCCCGCAATTCCGGCTTTGATCAGCTTTGTATAGGCTTCAGGATTGCTAACGGTTCCTTCAGGGCGTACAAACCCTTGTCCTATTTCATTTCCGATTTGTACAATATCGGGCCGTGTTCCGTTTTCGATAAGTGCCTTTACGGTACTGTTGGTATGATTGTAAATATCTTGTTCCAAAACTGGAAGGTCGTGCCCCTCCCAGGATGAAGGTTTAATTTGGTTTCCTGCGGATCCTCCTGTATCACTACAGTGAAATGTCAACATGAACCCCATTTTTGCAGCTTTGATTCGTTTTGCCATCGCCGATACATGCTCCAAATCACCGAAGGCTTCGTCATAGTTCTCTGCATAGCCGCCCGGTGCGGCAGGGTCAACGTATATCGAGATGCGTGCAAAATTAAAGGCGTAATCGGTTAAAATCGTAAATATGTCCTTTTGAATGTCTTTGTCATAATAAGTTGCACCGGCTGCTTCGTCCTGCTGAATCCAAGAAAGATCTGCACCTAGAATATAAGAGAACGGCAAGGATTCAGTGTTGTCAGAATCATTGTCGGAATCAGTATCTTCATAATCTGTACCCATTTCCGGAGATCTAAAGCCTACAATTGTATCACTGCGGCACGCTGCATTTAGAAATAATACAGCAACGATCCACAGCCCTGAAATTTTCCGTATTCGCTTTAATGTATTAAACCAAAACACAGTTCTTCTTTTAACCGCCCTTCAAGTATTTAAGTGTATCATGACAGCCGAATAGGGCGGAACATTATTTAGTTTTCATCTAAGAAGTGAAGTACTAAAAGGAAAACCATTTAGGTTGCGGTCAACGAAATCGATTTTGACATTCTACTCTCATATTCTAACTGATACAGAAAAACGTGACAGATTTAAAATCAAATACTACAAAGGCATAAGCAGTCCTCATGAGATCGAACAGTAACAAAACCACTTTCTTTTTTACTTCAAAGCAAAGATCTTTGCAGTATCTGCCTGTTGTTTTAGTTATTGCAACAACAACAATGAGTCCTTGCATAGGAGAAGAGGCTGAACATAAATCAACAGAGCCCAAATCAATGCTTAAAGCAGTAATGTTGGACTTGCAGGAATCACCTGCTTCTGACTTGGACATGTTCAACACAATTCGCGCTCAGTTATCCGCGCTTCCGGTGGCACTGGAACGTATTGTCGTAGACAGCGAGCTTGTTGTTTTGTCTGAAATGCAGGAGCGTGCACATCGTTTGGCGTCAGAACACAACGCCTCAATAGTATTCTGGATAGAGAGCAGCGAAAAATATCGAGTTATGTTTTATATTTCCGGTCCTGATGGCGAATATATTACCCAGAGAACCCTTGACCTCAATACAAACAGTCAGTTGAGTCGCTTTGAGGCCATTGCCATCGCGGTCACCAGTATGGCGGAAGGAGTTCTGTCCGGCAGATATTTGGAATCCCAAGAAATCGAACCGGTTCTCCAAGCACAAAAGCAGCAAAGTCCGAAAACAACTTTTGACGTTGACGTATCTGTTCCTCAAAGCAGACAAAAGCGCATGGAATTTCGTCTGTCATATACCGGTCAATTTTTTGCAAAAGAACTATTTATACACGGTGTCGGTCTTGAAGCTGGAATTTATCCGATAAAAGCATTATCTATTGCAGCATCATTTTCTCAATATGCTCCTTTCGAATCGGAGACACAGCAATTCAGACTGAAAATCGTATCGCGAAACATCGGTATTTCTGCGGCAGGTGTTATAAGAAAGGCTCATACCTGTATTCGTTTAGGCATAGCGTGGCATGCGGAGCTTCGATCTTTTTCTCCTTCCTCATACACAAATACCTTTGAAGCAGCTCCAAAAGGCATGAGCAGCGTATACTACTTTACGCCATTCATATCTACGGTATGGTTTTTCAGCGAACGATTTGGGCTGTTCGGTCTCGTAGGTGCTGCTGTTGCTGTAAATGAAACAGACTATCAACTTGAAGATTTGGATCAAACAATTGAATTAGTCTAAAGTTCCCCAATAAAAAAGACGCAAATAGCTTGTAATTATAGGGAGATAGGC
>CAYWLQ010000214.1:0-6911 GCA_964458775.1 uncultured Myxococcales bacterium
CTCCGCATTTAACACCAAAAGAAGGATTCATAAGTCCTGTCGAATCCCATTGCTCCTGAGTAACTTCAGTTTGAGCGATAACAAAAGGACGAGTAAGAGTTACCCAAACCTGCTCCTCAGCATAAGCAGCACGATAAGGTTCACTTGGGTAAGAGCCGTATAGATAACAACCCGGTTCTATACGGCACCAGCCGTTTTCACAATTCTCTACTACTTGCGGATGTTCACATGGCGTAGGCTTAGGAGGTACTTCGAAAATAGCTTCATTAGAACTGTCAGTGGATATGTCAGAGACCGAATCACTGGAGATATCAATAGAAGTATCGCTAGAGTTTTCACTGAAAGCTTGAGAGTCAGTTTCTAGATTAGATAGACTATCTTTTTGTGGAGAGACCGATTCAGACATTGAATCGCGTTCCTCCATTGCTTCGACAGAGCAACCGAAAACAATCCAAACAGCTGACAAGAAAAATAAATAGAGTAAAAAATAATTTTTTCGACGATTGAGGCTAATATCAACGGTATCAGTCTTAACAAACATTTTTGAGTTCAGGATATTTTTGGGATTTATAAAATCCCCCTCTTTGTAAATGTCAGAATTCATAATAACTGTTGTCGCAAAATGGGAAAAACCTTCCGAGTGGCTGTTCTTTTAATACTTGTTAAGAATCATACTTTATCTACATCTACATAGAACACAATATTCATCGTGCTCTTGGTGATCAAAAGCATTCAGCTGCCGGTCGAGAATTGCAGAACGAGAATCAGCGTTCAATCAAAGCAAGATGAGGAAAATCAACAATAAACAGTGTTTTACGGGTTTCTTTACTATCGGCTCAGATTAAAACAAAGAATACATTTGCTGTCAAAGTCTTTGTTGTTTAAGAAATTATTTAACACACCTAACGTGAGCTTTTTGGTTGGCAGGCATTGCTTTGATCATTCCGTAATCAAAAGACACCTGCCAAATCACGGATTCATCTGCCGAAGATTTAGTAGAGGACCAAACATTTCCTTGTTTGCTGTCACCAAAAACGGAGACAAATACTGCCGGAGTGTGGTCGCAATAGTTTATGAGGCTTTCAAGTTCTCTTATATTCGGCAATCTGAAACCGTTCTTTTCGGAACATAGTGAAGAAGCAGCTTCAGGTGTCATGCTTTGAGCCTCATTTATACAGTTGTTTTCCCCCCATTCCGTTCCTGCAAGACAACGTGACCATTCCAGTCCTGTAAGGATATCTTTAACCGTTTGTTCGTCGTCAGATATTTCAAATCTAGGTTTATTTGAATCACTGGGGGGCACAATCGACGTGTTTCGGACACAACGAATCGCTGCGGTTTCATTTGTCTTTACAATAGAAACCTCTCCGCTAAAAAAGTTAACGTGAAATCGAGCTTGGTCAAAAGTCCCCTTAACGGTCGATGATGACAAATATTTTCCTGTATAAGTATCGGGAAAAGCTTCCTCATCTATTGCTGTTTTAAGAAAACCGGAGGAAAAATCAACCAAACTAGAAAGCTCGGCATTGTTAGGCACTCGCCAGTCGTCTTTTTCAGCATAAACGTCATCGCAAACAGGATTTGCCCCATCAAAGGTTGTCATGTACGGTTTACCGACACACAAAGCTCCGTCCCATGTTTGGCCGACAGAGCATCTTCTCCATTCAAGACCTGTATCCTTATCAACAACAACAGGTTGTGATGCCGTGCTTTCATCTATTAGAAAAACCTCGCCGTTTCGAGAAATGTCGGCAACTCTTTGCTGTGCAGTTACAAAAACCGATGTGTCGCATTTTTCGTCGTATATACGAGAGCTGTTGTCGTATGGAGGCGGGTCGGGGTTGGGTTGGTAGGTATGCGTGTTCGGTTCGGTGTCCCATTCACATTGATTGCCTAATGCCCAGAAAACGCGGGTTCTTGCGTCGCATAGAGACGCAATGTCCAGTTTTTCGGACATAGGATCCAGTGGATTACCGGACAAAGCTACATCCATCGGAATAAATCCGGACCTTACCGCTTCGGCCAAAGCCGAAATATCAGAAATACGATTATCCATAAGGTTGACCATTGAATTAGAATTAATTGAAACCATAAGAGGACTAATGTCGTGAATCATATTATCCCATGCGCTAATGATTTCGAACTTGAGAGCTGCCAGAGGAGATATGTCCTGCACGTTGTTCTCTGCTATATTAAGAAATCTTAGTTCGGGATGGGATGCCAACGGCGTAAGGTCGGTAACACGATTTCCGTGGATATCCAAGCCCATAACCATTGGAAACAAAGCTATCGGCGACAGGTCTTCTATTTGATTGTAGGCAAAGTCAAACTCAGTGGTATAATCCAACCAAGGATGCCCAATAAGCGGGGACAGGTCGCTTATGAGATTGTCGTGTATATACAAATATTGCACAAATTCTGGAATACCGACAATTGAGGTTATTTGATTATGATCCAAAAACAGTTCATAAATTCTGGGAATCTGACCGAGTGCGCTGATATCCTCTATTTCGTTGTATCCCAAGTCAACAGTCGATAAATCCCTAAATTTGGACAGTGCAGAAACATCTTTAATTTTATTTGCCGCTGCTTTGAAATAGTGCAAATTTTCTATGTCTGAAAGACAAGAAATGTCGCTGACAAGGTTATCTGTCAAGGTCAACCCTGCCAATTTGGTCAATTTGCAGACGGGAGCTATATCTGTAATTTCGTTAAAATCCAGGTATAGCCCACTAAGACCCGTTAGATTTTCAAAAAGAGTTAAATCTTTGAGTCCCAAGTATTGAGCGGTCAGACTTTTAAGATTGGGCAACTCGGCAATAGGGGATAAATCAATAATTGGATTATCGGAAATATCCAGGTGAATTAGGCGGGATAGTTTCTTTAGAGGAGAGAGGTCGTTGATCAAGTTGTAACCTATATACAGATTTTCAAGAGAGGTTAGGTCGGATATAATAGAAAGATCACTTACAAGATTGCCGCCTACTGATAACTTGGCAAGTTTGTTCAGTTTGGATAACGGTCTGAGATCAGATATCGTACCTTTTCCGAAATAAAGAAAAAGCAAATTTGTAAAACACTCCAAGCCTCTAATATCAGCTACTCCTTCTACTTCATAGAACAGCAATTGACTAACAGATGCAGCGTCAGCACCTGTAATCGGAACAGCCTTGTTATTGATAGAAAGAGTACTGCGAATTGCCTCCTCAAGAATAGAATCATAGAATACAATCTCACCGCTGCAGTCTTGTAATTCGTACTCGGTATCTTCAATATTGGTGTCTATAATCGTTTCGGTTTCACTATCTGTAGATATGCCATTGTCCGTGTTTCCGGTGTTTCCCGTGTCCTGCGTATTCGAATCGTTATCCGTTTGCATATCGGTGTCATTGCCTTCTTGATAGCATCCTATAGACAACAACATCAATGAGCACAAAACCGATACAGCTATTATGTTATTACATTTAAAAATCATATAAAAAAACTCCTTGTATTCTGTATTATTCTTTTTCGGATACAGTTCTAACAAGACGAAATCCGTCCCCAAAAGAGCTGCAATGCGGCCATATTCCCGTATGATATGCCACCCTGAAACCGCAGGTCGGCCCTCCCAACCACCAATTTCTAAGCAACCTCAATTCATATACAATAGATTCAACAGGATCTACCAAGGGACCGTCTTTTCCTACCTTCTCTTCCAGTGATCTGCCTATATTAAAGCCGTCCGCCCATTCGGTCATGTTTCCTATCATGTCGTACAACCCCCAGCCGTTGGGCCTCTTTAGCGCAACCGCCATCGGGTGAGTTGCATTGCCGCTATACCAGGCAATGGGTTCTAAGACAGGGTCGACATATGTGGAGAGAATGTTGTTGTTAGGAGGTTCCATCATCGGACCGTTGTAAGTTCCTTCGGTTGTTCCCGCTCTGGCGGCATACTCCCATTCAGGATCAGTCGGAAGGCGATATCCCGGACAATCATAAGGGGATGCGTACTTGTGGATATTACAGTTGCAAACAAACTTGCCTTCATCGCAGCAGCCGTCCTTGTCAAATTCACAGCCTATTGCAAAGTCTCCTTCGCAGCACGACAAATTGTAGCAGGTGTCAAAGCCTTCTTTAGTTGACAGAGTATTGGCATATACCAAAGTCTCGTACCAGTTTACAAAGGAAATAGGACAATCTGCACATTGAGCCGAAAAGTCAGACCCGGCCGAAGGATTGGGAAGACCTGATGCCTCCCAATCTGCCTGGGTAACCTCTGTTTGACCGATCACAAAAGAGCGGGTCAATGTGACTTGCACTCTGGTTTCATCATAATTGACACCGCGACACGGCTCATCGTCAGCCGAACCGAAAATAAAGCATCCGGCAGGAATCAAACACCAACCGCTCTCGCACTGTTCAACAACTTTAGGATGAACACAAGAAGCAGTATTCTGTTCACTATCAGAACCGGTATCTTCGACTTCTAAACTGTCCGCAGAGTCATCGGTGAAAGAATCAGTTGAAACGATTTGTTTTTCGCTTTCCGAATCTGCGCGTGAAACAGAATCGATAACACTATCTAGTGAAGAATCCGCTTTATCTGTATTTGGATCTGTCAAGAAACTTTCGGTTGAATTGCATGAGGTAACGCCAAAAGCCAAAACAGCAATTATAAGTTCCGAAAACAGGAAAAGCCGTCTTGCATCGTTGCTATTTACAGATCGCATAAATATCGAACCAATTATTGTATTAAACATTGTCAATAATTCACTCCGGTTTGATTGCCAATAAAGGTAAACTGCTGATATTTTGGATGCGAAGTAGAACCGTATTTGGAATACAAAGTAGCCAATAATTGACCGTAATAAAATGTCGACGGCGTTTGGCTCCAAATGTCCTGAAACTCTGCAATAGTATACTTGCTGGGTTCATCGGTTGTCCACATATTCCAGAAAAAGGCAGTCCAGTCTGAAACAACACCCCTGTCTGATAATGCACAACCACGAGACCCCATCCATCTATATCTGGCTGCACAATCAAAAGGATACGGCGGCACTGTTTTTAATTGTAAGGTAACAGGATCATACATTGAGCGCCAATATCCTATTTTGCACGAGCCGCTTGTTGGGGTATTTTGTATAGCTGCCGAATAAAAAAAGGCGTATCCCTCACTTTGTGCAGTGTTAATAAATTCTCGCGACTGTAGACATCCTGAATCCCAATTCCCGTTATGGTGATTACAATTGCAATATGCATTTTCAGGACACTGATCAGAATAACTGCCGGAAAACGGCATGTTTGTTAACAGTGCCTGCCTGTGACCGAGTTCATGCCCTATAATAAACTTGTAAGTACTCATGTCTATTACTGTAGGCGGAGGCCCCGGTATGTAGGTGAAGTTATCATCAATAAAAATTCCTGCCGAACCTTCATTATAAGCACCGTGACCGTAATCACCCCATGTCTGAACATAAGTGGTAGTATTGTTTGGAAAGCCGATACTGGCAGAATCGGTCATCATAAGCCCTGCAACGCGCGCAACATTTTGCTGAGGACTGCTGTAATTAGGTTTAACCTCTTTTGTCATATTTCCGGAAACAGCTCCGATTGAATGATCGGTATATATTCCGAGAGCATAGCCTCCCCATCCCGGCGATCCGTCGAATTGAACAACTACTTGCCTATTATCTCTTTTTATCCAGGTATATTGGATAAACTCATATTCAGTATTAGCTGTTACAGGCAAATACGAAGTACAAGCGTTGCTTCCCAAAAAACCTGTCCACTCTTGATTAGTTGATTTGTTTCTCAATTTGTACATCGCATAAGGCGCCCATCGATAATAAAAACAAAGATTAGAGGTGTCATAGTCTTCTCCTTGACCTGCGTCGGCAAAGCAGGTTTTCCACTTAACGCACCATCTCATGGTAGCTGAAAATGCAGGCGTCAAGAATAATACAATAGTTGCAAATACAAAAAATGAAGAGAACACTTTTCTATTAACAGTTGCGATTGTCATTGTGCCTCCTTCATCAATTGCTTAACTTCTTCCTCTGTTATAATTCCTATGCGAATACCTGTTTCATATCCGACAACCTGTCCGTTTTTTCTTTCAACAAAAGCATCATCGTCCACAGTAATATTTCTAGCGCCGCCTTTGTTGTCCAATACTTTTCCGAGTATCTGCCCTGTTCCTATCTTATCTTTTTCAAAGCCGGCTAACCTGCCGTTGTACTCTGTAAGGAGTGTTTTCTGATTAAAGATTCTTATGGTTTTATAATCTCTACTAAATTGATAATGAAAACCGGGCATAATAATTCTTCGCTCTACCGTACCTTCTTCTGTCGGTATTGATAAAACCAGTTCAGGAGTTGCCTGATTGACTCCTGAGCTTGTTTGTATTGGAATCTTCTCTACAGGTACTTCTATCTGTGTATTTTCTCCAGGCAGCAATCGGACGCTGCCAATTTCTAATGTCGAAGAAAACTTTATCATTCCGCTACAAAGCAAATTAGCCGTGACTACAATTTCTTCGTTCAAAACGTTTTCCAGTACAAGATTTAGAGAATCAACAGTCTCTCCTTTATCCCTATCAAAGTTCTCCCAGAAAGCCTTGATCAGCATTGTAGGAGCTTCTTTATTGGTAGTATTTACAGAATCAGACGGTTTGGTGTTCTCAGTATCAACGTTGGAAGTATTCGGAGTCAAAGACTGCGTCTTGGCGGATATCTTTAAATCAGAATCATCCATCGCACCGACCTGTTCGTCACACCCCCCCCCTATGCCGCATAAGCAAACAACGGGTACAATTAAGCTCAACCTTTTTCCTGTTTTCATCAATACTTTTCTTTTCCCTTTCTTAATAGAACACAATATTCATCGTGCTCTTGATGATCAAAAGCATTCAGCTGCCGGTCGAGAATTGC
>CAYWLQ010000215.1:0-6700 GCA_964458775.1 uncultured Myxococcales bacterium
GGACATATAATGACCCGACCGGGCATATGGCTCACAAACCCAAATTTAAGAATTGCCAGGAAAAATATAAAAAGAAATTGCTGACCTATGATGAGCTTGCAGAAAAAGTAATGAAGCCGGCTCGGACATACACGAATAAAAAAAATAAAGTATATAAAGACTGTGGAAAAAAAGAGTTTAGAAAGTGGTTCGGCTGCCCGATAAAAAACGGTCGTTCCAAGCGTTATACAAACCGTCGCCATTGGGCACATGTTGAAGCCAATATTCGTCAAATGAATAATGAGTTTGCTAAGGGAAAGCGATATTATGAGTGTGTTGATGGAAATGGGCCGGATTTGTTTTCTAGGGCTGCGGCAAATCCAACAAAGCGATATATAAAATTCTATTATTGGTATTGGATAAACATATTAGACAGGAGAGAGAAGGAGCAGAACACGCATACCTTGATCCATGAAACTGCACATAAAAAAGGTGCAATGTTTGTACCGGAAAAACGATTTGAAAATGAATGTTTAGAATTGGCAATGAATAAGTACAAATCTGCAAAAGAGCATGCAGAAAATTATGCATTATTCTGTGACGAACAATATTATGGCAAAACATATGGCTATAATAATAGATGATTACCGATAGGAGAATAGTAATGAAATTACTACAAATGATAGATAAATGTAAATTAATTCAGGAACCACAAAAAGAGGATATACTATTTACAACAATCATATGCGCTTTTTGTTTTGTAATGGGATATGCGAGTTATAAAACAATTCCTGATGCTCTTGCGTTGAGCTGCTTAGAATCAAAGGTTGTCGATCTAGAACTTGAGTATGTATTTATGGAAACTCAGAAGACTGACGAGATAGAACAAGTTGAACAAAATAAATGGCCGGCAACAGCTTGTGTTATGGGGCGTGACTTCGGTTGTAATGAAAAGGTATTGTTTTACTTTGGGACAACAACGGAGGATGGTAAATGAAAAAAATAGTTAATTCCATGATTGCATGTTTTTCAATTGTACTTGGAGTAGTAGCTGCTTGCATGGGTGATATAGGCGAATGTCCTACGCCTGCAGATATGGATCGTGGGTTGTACGATATTCTTGAAAGCGAACCGGAATATTTGACAAACGGTACAATTGAAATCCGAGATAAAGATGTGGAAATTGTGTATTCTGACGCAGAGAGCTATGTTTGGCATGTAGTCTATAAAATTGTTGATGAGAAGTAGCCTTTTTCGGTAAGTATATCTATGCAGGAAAAAATAATGCTTAGCGGATGTTCTATATGATATAATTCTTTGTGAGATCAAGGTTATTGATTAAGGAGCATTCAAATGGCGGCCAAAGTGCTTTGCATTATAACTCTTTTATTCTTGATGATGAATGTGTCTTGTCGTGAGTGTGTTTCCGGAATGTTTGGTTACGACATCAAGGTACGAATTGTTGACGAAAACGGAACTCCACTTAAAAAAATACGGGTTATTGTTGAAAGAGACGATGAATATCTACTCTTCTCTGATATCAGTTGTGATTGCTCCTGTGCAGCCTATTGTAGAAGTACAGATAAGGACGGAACCGCAGTAGTTTCTGCGACCTTTGGTAGGTCTTGGAGTTATTGCGAACCTAATACGGTCACAGAATCTTCTCCGGTACCTATAAAGGTTTATCCATGGGTTGAATATCCGGAGGACGTATGGACTATGTATGAAATAAGAGTAACTGATGAAATGATAGTTGGAGAAGAACCTAGGTGGCTGTATATGGATATTGGAACAATCACCATAAACACAACAACGGACGAAAATGAAGAAGGTGACGCAGGAATGTAGATTTTTCAATTGAGTATTACAAATACCTGCCGTACGGCCAAGTACAAATAACCGACGCTGCCGGCATATATCGTCAGGAATCACAGGTAGGTAACAATATTTTCTTCCAATCAAGTGTTAACGCTCGAATAGACATCGTAAGGTTTTGCCGAATTGCGGTCGTATGAATTTTTTGAGAATTCCACGTTGACGTTGTAGTTTTTTTCCATTTTCATCGTATGGTTTTTTATTTCTGAATAGTTACTGGAAATTTTCGTTACCAATCAAATCATGTACACTGACAGAATCCTCTAAATGAGACTTTCGGAACGAATGTTTAATAGATATAAGTGAGATATGAGAGAACAACTTAATACAGCAACAGCCTCTGTTTTGGGTCTTTCCAAGCTAACGTTTATCATAATTCTGCTTTTTGCATTGATTGGTATCGCAGTTTCTGTTGAGCTTACCTTTGTTCACCATTCCACCCACACAGACAACAAGTTCAGTTCCATGTGCGCAGTCAACGATCGAGTTAATTGCGAAACCGTTGCAAGATCGCCGTATTCTGTATTTCTAGGCGCACCGGTTTCGGTTTGGGGTATTCTGGGATATTTTCTTATCGGATTGTTTTCTGTATGGGGCCTTCAATGCAGCAAATACAATCGTAGTTGGCCTCTTGGAGTCTTGACTGTTCTCGCTTTTTTTGCTCTTTGCACCTCCGGTTTTTTAGCCTACATATCGTTTACGAAAATAGACTCGATTTGTCTTTTCTGTATGACCTTGTACGTTATCGCAATTTTGCTGACGGTATGGATGTCTGTTACTTTTATTAAATTCAAGTTAAACCCTGTAAAAGTAATATATGAAGACATTAAATCTTTACTATCACGCCCATTTCATTTCGCGATGATTGCTGTCCCGACAATTGCTGTAACCTTAGCCGTAATGTTTGCGGTTCCTCCGTATTGGCAACATATCGGTTGGAAAGATCTTCCGAAGTTAAACACTGGAAAGGATATGAACGGCGATCATTGGATCGGTGCTGAAAAGCCGATGCTCAACATAATTGAGTATTCGGATTACCAATGTCCTTATTGCCGAAATGCACATAGGAATGCCAGGATAATAGCAGCCAAGTATCCTGACGAAGTACGTCTTGTGCATAAGCATGTGCCTCTAGACAAAGCTTGTAACAAAAGCATTGTCGATTCCTATCATACTTATGCGTGTAAATTTTCGAAAGCTACGGTTTGTGCGAGCCGTCAAGGTAAGTTTTGGGAGATGAATGACGCGATTTTTTCAATTCAGGATTCGATTAGAGCCGTTGATGTTAATGTAGAACATCTAGCGGTTGAACTAGGTCTGGACAGATTAAACTTTGTATCCTGTATGGAGGAAAAAGATTTTCCCAAGGATATATTGCGAAATATCGAAGAGTCAGAAAGATTACAAATCGCCGGAACACCCACTTTTATTATTCACGGACAGGAGTTTGAAGGAAGCGTTTCCGAAGCATTTGTTGCAAACTATGTAGAACAAATGCGAAAAAAACACACAGAAAGAAAATCCGGCACGTCAACCGACGAATAATTGCTATACCTAGACGGTTGATATTTCAAAATGCAGCAAGTTATTGGAATTAATGTAGAGCATGGGTTTGTTCCATACTGCAAAGGCTGCCTGAATTGAGTTTTTTGAGAGGATAAACTCAAGGGCAATATTCTGATCTGTTCTGAACGAAACTTGTGAGATGGATACTAGTCAGAAAGAAAACTCAGCCGAAAATCAGTTTGCCTTTGCCGGCGGAACCGAGCACCTGCTCGTTTTTCTCTATAATCATTTTCTTCAGTTCTTCTCTTGCCGGTCCTAAGTATTTGCGCGGATCGAATTCGGCCGGACTCTCTGCAAATACTCTGCGGATAGTCGCAGTCATAGCCAATCGACCGTCTGAGTCGATATTGATCTTGCATACTGCCGAGGAGGCTGCTCTGCGAAGTTGCTCTGCGGGAATGCCGACAGCATCTTTTAATGCTCCGCCGTTGCTGTTAATCTCGGTTACATATTTGGGCACCACTGAAGATGCGCCGTGAAGAACAATTGGAAAACCGGGAATGCGTTTTTCGATTTCTTCGAGAATGTCAAATCTCAGGGGAGGAGGTACAAGCACTCCGTCTGCATTTTTGGTGCACATGGCGGGCGAAAATTTATTGGCACCGTGCGAAGTTCCGATAGAAATTGCCAACGAATCAACACCTGTTTTTGCAACAAATTCTTCTACTTCCTCGGGACGAGTATAAGTGGATTTTTCGGCGACAACTTCATCTTCGATACCGGCCAAAACACCAAGTTCTCCTTCTACTGTAACATCACGCTCGTGAGCATACTCAACAACCTTTTTGGTTAAAGCAATATTGTCTGCAAAAGAATGATGCGAACCGTCGATCATTACTGAGGAAAATCCGGAATCAATACAGGATTTGCAGAGCTCCAAAGTATCTCCGTGATCCAGGTGAAGGGCAAATTTGAGATGCGGATTGATTGTCTTCAGCATTTCGGCTGCCCCCTGCGCCATGTATTGAAGCAAAGTTTGATTTGCGTATTTACGAGCACCGCTCGATACCTGGAGGATAAAAGGAGAATCAGATTCTCCGCAACCGGTTACTATAGCCTGTAACTGCTCCATATTGTTGAAGTTATAAGCAGGAACGGCAAATTTGCCTTCAAAGGCCTTTTTAAACATTTCTCTGGTATTTACCAAACCGAGTTCTTTGTAACTAACTGCCATGATACGACCTCCGTCATTTCTGTTTTCGGTGTAACGTACAAAACAAGAGCACGCACACATGTTTGCCTATATAGGCACTTACAACCCTTAGGTCAAATGCCGGAGGCATATTACGCGAGACAAAGCTTCCTGCATACTGTTGATTGCCTTTATTTGTTTTTTTTTGAATTTTTTGTCCTTTTCTTAAACCTTTATATTTATTGTTTCTATGATGATTTATCAGGACTGATTATCAGATGAGCTTGGTATACTAACCGCCGCGCCCACGAGCGCGGTCAGGATGAGCTACGGGTAAGCCCGGATGGCTAAATTCTAGCTGTTCCAATCTGGAGTTCATAAGATGAAAGTTAAATAATAGGTTCCGTCAAAGAAGCATTTTGTGACAACTGCATTTCCATAATTTTTACAGCGTAATATTCCGGGTCAAGTTGTCTGACTTTTCTGAAATGTGTTTTTGCCTTGTCGGCATCTTTTAGTTCTTTATAGGCTGTTCCCAGGATTGCATGCGACTTGATATGATTCGGGTTGAGATCCACTGCCTTCTGACACCAAACCACTGCGTTATTCATGTCACCCTTATAAAAATACATTAACCCTTTATTATAATAGGGTGCCTCGTAAAGTATATCTCTGGAAATAGCCTCATCAAAACAAAACAAGGCGTTGTCAAAGTTCATTTTCTTCAACCATTCAACACCGCAATTGACATAGGAATTGGCAAGTATTGCATCTCTGTTTTTCTTTACATTAAGGCTTCTAAGCGCGCTATATCCTTTTGCTTTTTTGGCGATCCTGTGTTTCTGAATATAGTAGACGTCGTTCTTCGCAGAACCTATTGTTGTTTCCCAGTTCATATATGTATTGTCATCGAATCGCCATCGAACAAACGCATGTGCAGGTGCTCTTACCATGTCTATAGGAAGGCCGAGAACCTCTCCTATTGCCAAATATAATGCTGAGTATCCGTCACAATCTATCTTCTTTGAGCCTAAGCCTACTGACAGGAGGCAGTTAGCTTGGTACTCCAAATCAAAAAAGGCCAATAACTGATGAATCATCGACAGGGTTTTGTTTGCTGTTTGTTTGTTATTTTCAAAAGACGACAACCTATCTCTAAATAGATGTGCAGCTGAATATAAAATATTGTCGAGAAGTTGATAGCTGTGACCGTCGGCAAGGTGCATTAACTCAATATCCAGCATTTTGTGTGCGATTGTATTGTACTTGGGTTTATACGGTCTTTTTTGACGCGGAAGATGTTGAGTGCAAGAGGTCAGAGAAGGAATAATTAAAGCAGCCGAACTTCCCATTATAAAGGTTTTAAAAAAAGAACGTCTGGATTGATTTGTTTCTTCTTTTTGACTGGTCAAATAGAAACGGTTTAAGTGTTTAACTATATAAGCTTTCATACCTGTCGCTTCCCGTTTTTAGTTATTTTCTAGAATGCGACCGGGCCCGTGCAATCCTATTATACAGTATAATTTGTCTTATTAACTTTGCGACCCGTAATTTTGGTTTTTGAAGAAATGTTTCGATCTGATTGTTCACGCTAGAAATACAATTCTGCAATCGCTCTAGGTTTCGGTGTCAAACGATCAACGCAATCTGACTGGGAACCGTTTTACCATCTGGCTGTAAAGAGTCGGTTTTATAAGACTTCATAGGGTCAAAAGTCAGCTTTTTTATGGTGTTTTGGGATTACAACCGCAAAAACAGTTGCTCGTAAAAACACGGCTCAGATATAGTATTTCAGACTATCTGTTTTGAGTCGCTATTTTGAAAAGGAGAGTTTTATGATTGAGTCGTTATTAACAAGAATAACCTTAGTAAATTTGACAAGTATCGCCTTAACGATATTTTTGACAGCAGCTTGTACTCAAGAACCAGCTAATGATTGTCCTCCGGGAATGCCGGGATGTCCTTGTATGTCAAACGGATCTTGTAATGAAGGAGCATATTGTGAACCGACATGGGGAGAATGTGTAGCGGACAGCACTGATGCAGATGCCGATGCGGATACAGATGCTGACGCTGACACAGATACTGACGCGGATGCCGATACGGATACCGACGCAGATGCCGATACGGATACCGACGCAGATGCCG
>CAYWLQ010000216.1:0-6683 GCA_964458775.1 uncultured Myxococcales bacterium
GTTTTTGACTGGGCATATGATCATCGACGCCCTTTGGGATTGTTAATCATTATTGCATTGGTTGTTGCAGTGGGCGGAATTATTTTTAGCAAAATTACAGATGATCGATTAGCCAAGGAATCATTGTTGGTTGCAGACGGATTGGATGCAGCGTTTGCTGTTCTAAAAGCCGATGTGGATCCCGAAGAACAATCTACAAAAGATATTTTAACTTTTGACGATGCTAACAGCAGAGCAAAAGAGGCTCTTGAGCGATGGAACAAGCTGATCGAACAAGGCGAACCCCGCTTTAAGAACATCGGTTATTTGTCCAAGGGCGCGGCTTTGTTGGAACTTGGGCAGAATGAAGATGCTGTAAAAGTATATGAGCAGTTTTTTGCTGAAGGAGCAAAAGCTCCTGTTTGGCTCAAAGCACAAGCTCAAGAGGGTTTGGGCTATGCTTTGGAAGCGGCCGGAAAACTTGATGAAGCCAAATCACGTTTTGAAACTTGGATGGGCGAGAGCGAAGGCGAATACAAAACTCTAGCAACCTATCATGTGGCAAGGATGTCCCAAAAAACCGGAGATACGGAAGCCGCAAAAAAATTCTTTGGAGACGTATTAGCCGGTTACAAAGAAAATACTCCGGGACGCTATGATGTGCTTTTTGTGCAAGCGCGCGCTAGACTTCTCAGTATCGATCCGAATGCAAAAGTGCCTGATCTTCCTGCAGGAGATATGGGCGCTTTTGAGGGAATCGATCCGAGAATCCTGCAACAGATAATGCAAGCAAAAAGCGGTGCGGGTGCCAGTTGAGTAAGCGTTTTGGATTCTTTTATTGTTTCTTGTTCTTCCTGATTATCGCATCGGGATGTTCCAAACTCGTTCCGTATGTAAGTGAACCTTCTCCTAAATCAATAAAAGTTCTCCGTGTTCGATGGGTTAAACCGCTCATATACGATATTCCCAATTTCTTGATTCCCGAAATGACCGAAGAAAATGATCGCTTTAATCCCATTGAAACCTCTTCGGCAGGCTTTGATACGGACAAAAAACGAATTTTCATCGGTGCATCGGTAGGCGGTCTATATTGTTTAGACATAGTTACCGGAGAGACCGTTTGGCGCTTCAGTCTAAAAGACGCGGTGGGTTCAGAACCCATATACGAACCAAATCGAAAGGCTGTCTTTTTCGGTGCTGATGACGGAAAGTTCTATTCTTTGCATGCGAGATCGGGAAGAAAACTTTGGGAGTTGGATACAGGGGCGGAGATTCGTCGCAAAGCAATACTTTATAACGAGACTTTATATATTGTGAACGCCGACAATACTGTACTTGCTGTAGACCCTGACACAGGAGTGACTGTATGGCAATACAGACGTCCTCCAATGAAGGGGTTTTCATCTGTCGGTCATGCAGGCCTTATTTTGTCGAACGGCCATCTTTTTACAGGTTTTAGTGACGGTTATGTGGCAGCTATCGATCCGTCTGTCGGGGCTGTTATTTGGAGTAACGACCTGGCCGCCGAGACCGACTATGCAGATACTAAAGGCGTTGTAAAGCTGATAGATGCCGACGCAACCCCCGTCGTAATTGGCGATATTCTTGTTGCAGCTTCGGTGGACGGCGGTATTCAAGGCATGAACGTAAATAACGGCAATGTTATGTGGACCAATCCCAACGTATCCGGCGTTACCGGCTTTACACAAAGCAACGGTTCGGTCATAGCAGCCAGATCAGACTTCGGTATTAGTTCAATTGATCCCAAAACAGGAGATATTCTATGGTCCTCAGAATTTCCCGCAGGAAATCTATTGGACCCTGTTTCATATAATGACCTACTGTTGGTTTCTGACAGCATGTACGGTCTTACAGTGCTATCCGCGCTCGACGGCAGTGTATTGCAGCGGCTAAATCAATCTCACGGTTTTTTTGCCAGACCCAGCCTGCACAACGGTTATCTGGTTGTGCTAGGAAACGGCGGCGTGCTTTATACTATGAGCATTCTGTAGTTAGTGCGCCTTGTTCCTCAAACAAATTTTATGTCATACATCTCCGGCTTCAACCTGTAGATTACTGTCTGTGCGGTAGCAACGGCAACAATCGGGTGTTGAACAGTATGAGATACTGTTAGAATAGTTTCCATCATAGAAATAGCTTAAAAAAATACTGAGAGTAAAACTTTACGCTCATAATGGCGATATTGTTCAATATTTATAAGAAATCTTGAATTTTGTCCGAGACATGTGATGTATGCCACTGTTATGGTTATGGGTGTTGTTGAATAACTTGCAGCTTAAGGAGACAATTATGAAACACGTAGTATTTAGAAATTGCCTAAAAATGGCCTTAGGAATTGTTTTGATTTCCGTGTTAAGTGTCGGATGTCGTCACAACAATGATGACGATAAAGATAAGAGCGGGTCGGACGGTGATGCCGATACTGATACCGACACTGATACTGATGGAGACACAGACACTGATACCGATACCGACACAGATGGTGATACCGACACAGATACAGATGTAGATACCGATACCGATACGGACACTGATACCGATACCGACACCGATGCCGACACGGATACTGATACAGATACCGATGCGGATGATACGGATACTGTTCCGGAGGAGATTAAGGATTGTTTTTATGATTATGAAGATTTTGAGAGCCTAGTTACTCCCTATGATCGAGGAGACAGTCAATGCGGGCTTAAACCCGACGGATACTTTGCCACTGTTCCTGAGGGGCTTTTTGATAATGCCGCAGCTTGCGGCCGTTGTGTTAGGGTTACTAATCCCGACAACCGTCTTTTTGTAGAAGCGCAAATTATCGATCATTGCTACGGCAATGAGAGCGGTTGGTGCAAGCCTGACAGCAAGAACATTTCTCTCAACCCCGAGGCCATGAATGCTCTGGGGATTGAACCGTTAACGGATGCAGGTGATGACGACGAAGAGGAAAGCTTAAAAGCCGGAACTTCAATGCATTGGCACTATATTCCATGTTCCGGTGAGGATTACGATACAGTAAAATACCGCCTTCATAGAGATTCCAATGACCACTGGTTTGCGGTTCAAGTTAGGAATCACAGAAACCCTATTTTTGGAGTGGAAGTTAAGCAAGGAGATGAATGGGTTTCGGCGGAGCGCCAGAATTGGAACTTTTGGGTTGTAGAAGGAGGCGGCTGTTGCGGTTCGGGCCCCTTTGAAATGAGGATTACGGATCTATTCGGCAACAAATTAACCGACACTATTTCCAACGAGAAGGATGTAGAAATATCAGGCAAGGCACAGTTTCCGGAGTGTGGTGATAACAACAATACTAATCAGGACGGAGGTCTTGACGACGATGACAGCGATCCTATTCCGGATACGGACACCGGTCCGGAAGATTGCAATTACGACGGAGCTCGTAAAACGGCTATAACTAATCAAGTTCCGTCAGACTTTGATCAAGGTTCCTGCAATTTGGATTCCGTAGATTATACCGCGACAGTATCCAATGTCGTATATGAAGACGGATCTGCTTGCGGTCGATGTGTAAGAGTCTACAGTTCTGACACCGGCAAGGCCGTCAATGCCGTAATACGCGCTCAATGTCCGGCCGGCTCGGATACATGGTGTCGGCCTGACAGCAACGATCTTTCCCTTGATGCTGAAGCAATGGCGGCGCTGGGTGAGAACGGTGATAAACCGCTTAATACCGAATGGTACTACATTCCTTGCGAAGGCATCGGCAATGTTAAATTTAGAATTCACAGGGATGCCAATGAATATTGGTTCGCGATTCAGATCCGAAACCATCGAAATCCTGTTGCTTCAGTAGAGGTAATGCAAAATGACTCATGGGTTCAGACGGAGCGCAAGGATTGGAACTACTGGGTGGTTGAGGGAGGAGGCTGCTGCGGAGCAGGTCCGTTCACCGTTCGAGTAAAGGATATTTTCGGCAATGAGCTTACGCAGAGCGATATTTATATGAATAAGGATGTAGACTTCGAAGGCTCTGCTCAATTTCCAGGTTGCTCGTGATCAGTTGCCGGTATCTTCCATTTATCTTCCTGAAATCTAAAAAGTAGTCCTCAAAAAGCTTGTTTGGGAGGCTTTTGATTCATCCTGTCTCAAGGCGGGGTACATCGGCAAGAATTGTCACAATTATCGTTGTTCACAGTATTACCGTCGTCACACATTTCGAATGGGGCCTGAACAATTTTGTCGCCGCAATATGTCTTTTTACATATGACGCACCCCGGATAACCATTGGCGTTTTCCGGGTCATCACATTCCTCGTACCCAGGCTGGACAATACCGTCTCCGCAATGCGGTCCGAGTGTGCACCCTGGAGAGCAAGCTCCATAGCCGTTGTCGTTGACGCCGTCATCACACTGTTCGTAGGCAACTCCTGTTTTCTGATTGATTTCAGCGTAAACTATGCCGTCGCCGCAATAGGGTCCCCAAACACAACTGGGTGCGCATTCTCCGTAACCTCCGTCGTTAACACCATCGTCACATTGTTCTCTCGGTTGTCCTGTTTCCGGATTGATTGAAATATCGACAATACCGTCTCCGCAACCGTCTATTTTGCATCTTGCGCTGCATCCGTCTTTTGAAACAGTGTTCCCGTCGTCGCATTCCTCATGCTCCGGATCGAGGATGCCGTCGCCGCAGCGCGGTCCAAAAAGACAATCTACTCCGCAGTTGCTGTACGAACCGTCATTTATGCCGTCATCACATTCCTCTTCGGGCAGATCGACAATTCCGTTGCCGCAGTACGCCGGAAAGGTACAGTCCGGTTCACATTCCGACATTTGAATGCACGGCTGACTGGGATACGGACAAACCCATCCGGGCTCCGTTTGACAGTTTTCGTCACAGCCGTCTCCTGAAACGAGTAAGTTGGGTGTGTTTCCGTCTTCGCAGTTTTCCAAGCCTTCAATGCGCAGATCACCGCAAGCATATAGTAGAATGCAAGATTCCCCTATGACTGAGCAGTCATAATGATAGTTCCAAACGTCACATTGCTCGCTACAACCGTCATTGGGTATTGTGTTACCGTCATCACAGAGTTCTCCTGGATCTAACACACCGTTTCCGCAGACGTAAATAGATTTGCAGAGCTCTCCTGGAGTATCGCAAATGAAATTGGGATCAATTTTACAAATCCCGTTACATCCGTCTCCCGGAAGGGTGTTGCCGTCGTCACATTCTTCTTCGATTTGATTGATTTCGCCGTCCCCACAAGCAGGAGGGTATCTAATGACACTTCGAGTCGTCAATGTTTGCGGAACAGGTACACACATTGCCGGTGAAACCTGTGAGGTATCTGTTTCTGTGTCTGTGACGATCTCGGGTGTTTTGTCGCTATCTTGGTTTGTCTGAGTATCCGCCTCGTTGTCATCAACAGAGTTTGTATCACTGACTCTTTCAGAATCCTTCTTGCCTGTGTCAAAAACATCTGCGACTGTTGCCTGTATGCAGCCTACAGGTATAAGACAAAGTACAAACCATAACCTTCTTACTGATCGATAGAAAAGAAAATGCAAATCAAACATAAAAGACCTCCATCCCCTTTGTCTTGAAAGAATACCAAACTCAGTCTTTATGGAATATTATTTATTGGTTATTTTTGAAGCGTCCGCCGCCTTTCTTTTTAACACATAAATTGCGCTATTTTTTAAATCCGTCTTTTAAATTTTGTACAATGTATTCTATATTAGCCCCAATGGATACCGTTACAAATTCTTGGGGTAAATATCATATACGACGCTTAATCGCAAAGGGAGGCATGGCCGAAGTATATGAAGCGGAGATAAAAGGACCTGCAGGATTTGCCAAACAGGTGTGCTTAAAACAAATTCGAAGCGAACTGACGGCGGACGAAGAGTTTGTCAGAATGTTTGAAACAGAAGCTCGAATAGCGGCTTTACTCCACCATCCTAATATTGTTACGGTTTTTGATTTTGATCGACATGACGGAAAAATGTTTCTTACTATGGAATATGTTGACGGTTGTGACCT
The DNA here is from genome assembly GCA_964458775.1 of uncultured Myxococcales bacterium. Classification (GTDB taxonomy): domain Bacteria; phylum Myxococcota_A; class Polyangia; order JAAYKL01; family JAAYKL01; genus CAYWLQ01. The sequence goes on from CAYWLQ010000216.1 coordinate 5,998, forward strand.
GAAGCAGCTCTTGTCAGAATTCAATCTTGCCGGAGTTCGAGTTCCTGTCGGCTTTGCGATATACTTGGCTGACGGACTGTTGGGTGCGTTAGAGCATGCGCATTCTCGAAAAGCAAACGGCCGACCGGAACCGGTAATTCATAGGGATGTTTCTCCTCACAATATTCTGATATCGTGTGACGGTGTCGTTAAATTGGCGGATTTCGGTATAGCTAAATCGACAGGGGCTGCCGGTTCGACCAAAACGGGTATAGTTAAAGGCAAGCTTGCATATCTGGCGCCGGAACAAGTTGAAGGCTGCGTTTCTCCTTTGTCCGATCTTTTTAGTGCCGGATTGGTGTTATATGAAATTCTTACAGGCAATAGACTGCTTTCGGCTGAGAACGGTAGTTCTCTTGTGGCAAAACTAGCTGGGTTTAAATTTCAACCGATAGCCTGGCTTTCTCATGAGCTAAATGATTTTCTTGCCGGTCTGCTTGATATAGACCCTGCCAAACGTTTTCGGTCAGCGGAATCGGCTCGAAATTCACTGCGATCCTTGCCTGTTTTAGCCGCGTCACAGCGAGATGCTTCACTTATAGTTACAACTGCCCTTAAATTAAAAGAAATACGTTTAAACGAAAAAAGCGAGCTAACAATTAGCGCTCCTGTTGCAGTCGGTGCACCTTCGACTCGTTTAGAATCTT
>CAYWLQ010000217.1:0-6573 GCA_964458775.1 uncultured Myxococcales bacterium
TTATTATACCATGGACTAGCTAAACAACTTAGCGCTTATGGGATTCATCCCCAGGGACCGGAACAAAAAGACGATTGCGTGCTGAAGGCACGCAGGAAAGATTTAAAGTGGACAATTGTCCGCAAGTCTCACATCGCTGTCGGACTTTCAACATCCGTCCATCTTAGGTACCTCAAATTATATTCCGACAGGTCGATATTCCAGTTTGATCAGTGAAGGTGGCGAGGCGTACGGGAGATAGCGTGTTACCCATGTTTTCGTTTGCACAAGTAAGGTTGCGGTGTATTATCAGTTTCCAGAGGTGATAAATGTATCTGAAGACACTGGAAATTAATAATTTCCGTTCTTACAAAGAGGCGACAATCACATTGTGTTCGGATCTCACTGTCTTGGTCGGTGAAAACAACAGCGGAAAGAGTAACGCTATTGACGCAATTCGATTGTTGACCGCACCGCTTAGCCGCCGCCGTGAGTTGTATTGTGAAACAACCGATATCCGATTTGGTAGCCCACAGCCCCATTTCGAGATTCAGGGAACCTTCGTCGAACTCAATCCGCCCCAGCAAGGCAGGTTTTTATCGGCCACAGCAGATCATTCGCTGGAGAATGCTATTTTCGGTTTGGTTTACGATGAAAGTACAGGTGCTTTCCCAGTCCGACCCTCCATATGGGTGGGGCATCTTAAGGGTGTGCCGGAACCTGGTTGCCATCAAATGATTAGACATGTGTATTTGCCGCCACTTAGAGATGCAAAACAAGCACTCGCATCAGGCAATCCCACCCGCATCTATGCTTTGCTACGCCATTTCCTCGGAGATGATGACCCCAATCAAATCGCAAAAAGCCTGGGTCGTAATACCTCTGCGGAGATCCTCACAAAAGTCGACAGTGCAGTTGATGAGCATCTTGCCGCATTGACCGCCGGAGTTCGCAGGCAGGGAGCTTCTCTCGGTTTTGCAACTGACGAGAAATTGATCGACATAGCTCGAGACCTTCGATTCAAGCTCGCTGACCACGGTATTGAACCGGAGGATTTACGCTATTCAGGGCATGGCTACGCAAATCTTCTTTACATTGCCTCTATCGCAGTCGAGTTGGAGAAAGTTAATACCGCTGACCTTACGCTTTTTCTTGTGGAGGAGCCTGAGGCTCACTTACATCCACAGCTTCAGGCAGCTGTATTAGGATTTCTCGAGGACCAGGTCGCAAAATCGAAGCGTGGTGCCGCCGATTACCATGGACCGACAGGTGAGTTACAAGTTATCGTTGCGACGCATTCACCGAATCTCTCGGCTTGGGTTGCGGGTAAAAAGCTGGTTATATTTAGATCACTCACCGAAAATGGAATCGAAGAAACCATCCCCCAAACGGAACCGGAATTTCAGCAAGGACGTGAGGTCGATTCTAATTCACCATTGATTAAATTCAAAACAGGTTCACTTAAGGCAGCGATTCCACATTCTCATGTTCGTAGGGTTTCGCGTTGTGTGCCGCTCTCTGGCCTGGACATCGACTCAGTTGCGTGGCGCAAGATTGATCGCTACCTCGACGTTACCAAATCCGCACTGCTCTTTGGTGGACGTGTTCTCCTGGTCGAAGGTATTGCGGAAGCTCTCCTCCTTCCCATAATCGCTCGCAAACATATTCTTAAAGATCGACCTGCGGATCTTCGCCTCTTTCGTAGCGCGGTATTCGTTCCAATTGACGGTATAGATTTCGAGCCGTACGTCCGCTTGCTTCTCACTCCTTTCGAGGAAGTGAGGATCGCTGAACGTGTCGTTGTTATCACTGACGGTGACTGCGGTTCTAAGGAAGGTGGGAAGCCTATTCCTGGCAAGATCCGAAGGGAAAACCTTAGGACAATTGCGGCAAAGATGAATGCCACAGATGTTTTCAAAATTTTTATTAACGCTTCTTCGCTTGAGACGGAACTTTTTCGCCGAGGAAACGCAAGCCTATTAAAATCCGCCTATTTGGAAATCCATCCCAGGTCAGGTGAGAAATGGGACGCAGCGATTGCCAATAAGGGAAAAGATCAGGCCTTGGCGATCCAAGGACTCTTCCAATCCACGCGCAAAGGCGACTTCGCCCAACTCCTGGCTGAGAAAATAGATAGCAACGTAACATTCAAAACACCCAACTATATCGCCAACGCGATTGAGGCTCTTGTTCGATGAGCCCTAAACCCTTCAAGCCGACTGAAGAACAGCTTCAAATAATAACGCATGATGGTTGCGCATTCGTAACGGCTTGCCCAGGTGCCGGAAAAACTCGAGTACTTGTCGAGCGTGCGCGGATACTGCTAAGTAACCGATGCACCGGCAAGGGAATTGCATTCCTATCCTTCACCAAATCGGCTATTTCCGAGCTGGAACATCGACTTCAACGGGAAGCACTGCTCACTTCACCGGTCTTTCCACATTTTGTAGGAACTTTTGATAGCTTTCTTTGGCAGTTCTTCGCAGCACCATTCGGCGTTCCCTCGTGTGAGACTCCGCCTCGACTCATCCCAGACAAGAACCGAATCATGATCCGTCCCTTTCAAAACGCGCAAAGCTTGTTACTATCTTGTTTCGATCGCGCTACTTCGAAAATCATACCTGCTGAAGCCCGTCGTACCGGTTTCGATCTGGACAAGAGACCTACAAGTCTGATTCAAGCGTACGAAACCTGTGCCGCATCGATCCGAAGAAGCTGTCGTATGCGCGGTGAACTTGATTTCGACGATGTTCGTGAGCTTGCTGCACTTCGTTTGCAAGATGAAGCATTGTCGCCACGGCTTGCAAATGCACTGTCCTCTCGCTTTAGCGAGGTGATCGTCGATGAGGCCCAAGACTGCAACCCGACAGACTTAAGTATAATAGCCTGGTTGATAAAAGCGGGCATCTCGACAAAGGTCGTCTGCGACCCCAATCAGTCTATTTATGGATTTCGAGGGGGAGTCACACAGGATCTGTTAGAGTTCGGCGCAAGGTTCAATGAAAAAAATTCGTTGACAATGAACGGTAATTTTCGATCCTCTGATCCCATTTGCAAAGCTATAGCTGCCTTGCGTCCAATCCATACGCACGTGCAAGTTAACCAGGCCTTGGGTAAACACGCATGTCTGTCAACACCCGTTCGCATCCTCTCCTATTCGGGGAAAGGGGTGCCCAACACAGTTGGGAAAATATTCAGAGGTTTGATAGAGGGTGAAGGTCTGGATGTTGCGGACTGTCCAGTACTCGCATCGACTTGGGCCAGTGCAGCAAACGCCGTCGGGCAGCCGCCCAAGCCAAGCGGAAAGGAATTGTCTCTTCGTCTTGCCTTTGCTGTGACGGACTTTCATTTCAGTTTCGAGATGGGTAATCGCAAGACCGCCCTGGAAAAGATTCACCATATAGTCCTTGAGATCGAAGGGAAATTGGGTCCAATGACCTATCGACAGTACCTTCTGTCTGAGGGCATTGAGCCAGAAATGTGGCGACCACGGATACTAAAAATTGTGCGTGCCCTACGTTTTGATTCTGACATTTACCCTACTCCTGATGCCTGGCTTGAGAGCGCTAAGTCTGAAATAGCGCATTGCGTGCCCGCCGGTGGAAAATCCATCGGTCAGCTACTTCGACACAGCTCGGATCTTCATGCCGCACTCTCCGTGCCGCCTTCCTCCAATTCTCCTGCCAAGAGTATTCACTCAGTCAAAGGAATGGAGTTCCCAGCTGTATGTGTGGTGATGACCCCGACCACCGCCCGAGGTATCATTGACTATCTCCTCACTGGGAATCCCATCAATCGCGCCGAGGAAGCCCGAAAGATTTATGTTGCTGCTTCTCGTTCTCAGCGACTACTTGCTATTGCAACGCCCAATAGCCAATCCAAACGCCTTGTCACGCTACTTGACAAGATGAATACTTCATTTGAAGTGGTCAAACTGTGATGACGATTTTGGAACGAGATCGCTAATTTTCCGACGCGGATCGTTCCGGTATTATGGACAATTTACACCTTATGCTTCTCATTGGCAAAGATTACCCCTCCCTTCTACCAACGTTCAAAGAAGGAGGTGGAGGTGCCAGAGGAAGGAGGTGCCAGAGTCACTGAAAGAAAGAAGGGTGCCAGACTCACTAAAAGAAGGTAATCTGTTGCGAAAGATTTGTTTCCTACAGAGTTGAGCATACATTTTCAAGTTCGTGAGTAAAAAAAACTGGAAGGGCAGCCGGTATCGCTAGAGGGAGTTGAAAGTCAATAGGAAAAACAAATGCTTTTCTCAAATTACCCTCAGATAACCAACCACCGACGCGGATCATTGAGTATCAGCAGATATTTATTATTTGGTTTTGTCAGAAATCAACGTTGCCGAACCTGCTTACTGGTGTCAACATTAAGATTGAACACATATTTGAAAGGAGTATTTAAATGAGCATTTGGGTTTTCAATGGACCATCAGACGTTACGTCTGAAGTTATTCAGTTGATTTATAAATCTATATTAGATGGAAAATCCAGGTTTGGATGGAGCTTTGTTGACGAAGCCGATTTGAATAATTCTAGAACCAAGCCATGGACCGAAAAGACAGAGAAGGAGAAGGTTTGCTGGCAAAGAACTAGTTTTTTACTAAACATAAAAAAGGGAGATTGGGTTGTCCATATTAATGTTCCAGAATACGGAAAATGCACAGCAGCCGAAGTCGTAAATGAATATCATTTTGACAAAAATGGTATAGCGTGTTCTTGGGGCTCAGATTTTAGGCATGCGCTAACTATTGACACAAATTCCATTATCACATTTGATCGAAACAGCCCAAACGTTCTGCCTATTATCTCTGCTAAACTTAAGTTACGTGGTAGATATTGGCGAATATACTTAGAAAACGAATTCCACGAGTCAATTCAAAATCTCAAAGAGAACAAATGTTCTGAAACAGGACTAAACAAAAACCTACACTATTTTCGTAAAGACCTAGTAAATCCATTGAAAAACATCACTGAATTAATACACAAAAATTTTAACAGAAAAGACTTAGAGATTCTTGTGGCTGAAGTTTTTAAGAACATCCCAAACGTAATTGATGTAAAAGAAAATGGTTCTGGTTATAAGAGTGATAGAGGAGCAGACATTATCGTTACATACCAATCAGGATTACCTATTCCGGAACTAAGTTTTGAAAACACTTTAATCGTTCAAGTTAAATCATTTGCAGGGGATCATTTGGAAACAAATGCTGTTAATCAACTAAAAGATGGAATTACAACATTTAATGGCGATGCAGGGTTGCTGATAACTACGGGATATTCAACTGATAAATTAGAAAATGCAATTAACGAATTATCAGAGGAGTTGAACAAACCTATTTCAATATTATCGGGTGGAAATCTGGCAGCCTTCATTTTAAGATACATAGGTAGCGATGGAAACAAAATGAATTAAGCCTAACAATGCGGCCAGTATTTACTCACTTAATATGTATACGCTTTTGTCCCAATAAGCTTTGCATTGTTCACATCGGCTCACTTGTTATCAAAAAGCATCTATTAGTACATGCAAGAGGTATAACAACCATAATGGATCTTGTCCGACAAAAAACCAGATCGCCTAACCCCTGACGAGGATCGTCTGTGGTCGCGATTCAGAGAGAAAAACGAGAGTAAAATAATGAAAAAGCGGAATAAAGAAGAAGCACTTCAGGAGCTTGATAGCCTTATATCTGTAATTGATGGTCTTACTCGTTGTGATCCTTTTTCGTCGGAACATATGCGGTGGATAACCAATGTTATGGGCTTTTTAGAAGAAGTCTTTGGAAGAAACGCTAGATATTTACTGACTTTCCATAGCATTACTTGGCAGTGTAAAGGATCCCATATCCTTCAGTCCTACGATCCTCAGAGAGAGATCGATCAGGTTAATTTTAATGCCTATATCAAAGACCTTGATACAGCTCGCGGTCTACTTCTTGGAGCAAAGGATGAATTAACGAGATCGGAAATTGCAGATGTCTATAAAGGGAAAGACACAGGACCGGAAACAAGTGGAATTATAAAGGTTCTGAGTATCGCAGAGAACAAGCTGCGAAAGAGTATCAGGACAAAGCCATCGAATGAAAAGGAAGTTCAGGATTCCTTTGAAAATCTACTTATCGGCGCGGATGTTGCTTATAGCAGAGAAACAGTTCATATCGAGTATTCAGCAAAAAACTATGTTCCGGATTTCACGTGCGATCGGTTGGATTTGGCTATAGAAATTAAAATATGTAATCGTGACGGACGAGAGAAAGCTATTATTGCAGAGATCAATGATGATATTCTCGCGTATAAAACAAAATACGGAAATATTATATTTGTTGTCTATGACATTAGCTTCATTCGCGATGTTGAGAAATTTTGTTCCCAATTTGAAACTCAAACTGGAGTTCTTGTTCGTGTTGTGAAGCACTGAAGAATATCAACATCGCTTCCTCCTTAAATCGCCAAACCCCCGGCGCGGATCATTCCGATATTATAGGCAATTTGCACCTTCTTTTTCTCAATGCAAAGATTACCCTCCCTTCTCCCAACGTTCTAAACCGATTCCACAAAACAAAATAAAATTCTAAAG
>CAYWLQ010000218.1:0-6510 GCA_964458775.1 uncultured Myxococcales bacterium
ATAGTTCGAAGCGGCCATGGAGAGCGTTGCAGAGATGCCGGTGATGATGCCGGTGATGAAGACACAGATACAGATGCCGTTATAGAAGCAAAATCAGAAAAAGTTAGTGCAGGTTGGTATCATACATGTGCGGTGGACAATATTGGAGTGGTTAGCTGCTGGGGATTGAATGGGAACGGCCAAAGCACTGTACCTGAAGGACAGGGAACAATCGTTCAGGTTAGTGCAGGCATTTGGCATACATGTGCGGTGGACAATATTGGAGTGGTTAGCTGCTGGGGAGAAGATGCGGAAGGCCAGAGCACGGTACCTGAAGAACTGGGAACAATCGTTCAGGTTAGCGCAGGCTATCGGCATACATGTGCGGCGGACAATATCGGAGTAGTCAGCTGCTGGGGAGAAAATTTGAGCGACCAGAGCGCAGTACCTGAAGGACTAGGAACAATCGTTCAGGTTAGCGCAGGAATGTACCATACATGTGCGATAGACAATATCGGAGTAGTTAGCTGCTGGGGAGAAAATGGAAACGGCCAGAGCACAGTACCTGAAGGATTGGGAAGAATCGTTCAAGTTAGCGCAGGCCATTTTCATACATGTGTGGTGGACGATACCGGAATAGTCAGCTGCTGGGGAAAAAATGAGGAAGGTCAGAGCACAGTACCTGAAGGACTGGGAACAATAGAACGCGTTAGCGCAGGGGCGTACCATACGTGTGCGGCGGACAATACCGGAGCAGTCAGCTGCTGGGGAGAAAATTGGTATGGCGAGAGCACAGTACCTGAAGGACTGGGAACAATAGAACAGGTTAGCACAGGGGGGAACCATACATGTGTGGCGGATAATACCGGAGCAGTCAGCTGCTGGGGTTTCAATGACTATGGCCAATGTGACGTTCCATAGTTTTAGGGTGCGAATCTAATAGCGAAACTTCTACTTCTTCTTACCTTCGCGCCTTAACATAACCTCTCGAAAATGCGCACCGGATTCTGTCGGTGTAAAGCTCCAGTTTGAGATTAGGGGCGGTGCCCATTCAGGGTGAAAACACCAGGCTATCCATGAGGCTCCTTTTTCTTGGAGATAGTCGGTAATACGTTTGCCGTAGGTTCCGTCGTTTTCCACCGGAATATGAGCGCCCGGCTCTCCTGGACGCATGTAGCCTATTTCTGTGGCGAAAAGAGGATATTTCTTGGCTACAAAACCGAAGGTTTCTTCCCAGTTTTTCTCCATCGGTTCTCCTGTTTTTTGAGGGTAGGGATGAGATACATAAGCGATGCCTTCTCGTTCGATGGGCGCTTGTTTTACCGGTTCCAATTCGTAGGCCCAGTTAAAGCCTCCCACCAAGGGGATTACCTGTTTGTCGTGGGAAAAAATAATTGAGATTATCTCTTCACATATTTTTTTCCATTGGTCCCACGACGATTCTCCCAGATTGCCGTTGTACACCGTCGGTTCGTTGAACAGTTCATAGAAGGCTACCGTCGGTATTCCCTGATACCTAAAAGATACAGCTCTCCAAAATTCAAAGGTTTCCTGCTTTGTTGTTTCGTATATAGGGTGCTGAAACAACTCGGTAACCAGATTTCCTATGGAGTGCCAATCGATCATTACATACATATCCATTTCGGCACACCAAACAATTGCTTGGTCTAGCAAAGCAAAATATCTGTCTCGACCTAATCCTCTCCAGGCAACCGGATGCACGGGAATTCTTACCGTGTTTGCTCCGAAGCTTTTTACAGCTTCGAACAATTTGCGATTAAACCTTCCTTCTCTCCTTAGTTTGTCAGGGTCGGCAATGCTTACTCCCTGAAAAATTACCGTTTCGCCTTTTTCGTTTACAAAGCGGTTGTCCTTAACGCTTATAAAATCCTGTTTGGCGGTTATTAGTGAGGCATCAAACTTAGAAGGATAAGGCACATCCCACCAATCATGTTCTAAAGCGGATGTATGTTGAGAGGATTTAACTGCACTTTCTTCTTCTACAGATGAAGGTTGTTCTTGTGTTTCTGTATTGCTCTGAGACGCAACGTCGGCGGCTGAATTGTAACGAGAACAAGGGCACTTTACGCAAGAGACCGTAAACAAAAGCGGCAAAACCAAAATTGCAGTTGAGATTGTTTGTCTGCTTCTATTCATTTAATACTCCTTAATAGGGCAGTTCTTTTAGAACTACGAGTTGTGGTTTTTTTATGTCAATTACAAGGTACCTTCAGGAAACGCCGTTACTTCGTCTATTGATGCAGCGTTTAGCAACAGCATTACCAATCTGTCAACACCTAAGGCAATGCCTGCGCAGTCGTTCATTCCCAGTGAAAGAGCCGAAAGAAAACGGGTATCGATAGGGTAGGGCGGCTTTCCGGCGGCTCTGCGATCTGCTTCTTCTTTTTCGAAACGAGCTTTTTGTTCTTCTGCATTGGTTAATTCGCAAAACCCGTTTGCCAGCTCCAAACCTCCGGCGTAAAGCTCAAGTCGAAGCGCTCGTTCGGGGTTCTTTGTGTCAATTTTAGCTAACGAAGCCATGGCGGAGGGATAACCGCACAAGAAAACCGGTCGGTTCGGCGGCAATCCCGGTTCCACTTTGTCAACCAAAGCCAAATCAAACTGTTCAGGATCCGGATTCAGCCCGGGTTTAAAACCGGCCAATTTTTCAAAGGCGTCCGAAAGCTCCCATTTTAGAAACGGAGATGTAAGATCTATTTGGAAACCGTTTCTTTCTACGCAATTCAGCATTCCAACTGAGTTCGCTGCAAAACGGACCAAATTTTCGCAGTCTTCAGCCATGCTTTGCATGTCACCTCCCAATCGATACCATTCGAGCATGGTAAATTCAGGAAGATGACGATCTCCTCTTTCGCCTTTTCTAAAACATTTGCAAATTTGAAATATCTTGTCATATCCGGCTGCCGCTAGACGTTTCATTTGCAATTCAGGGGAAGCAGCAAGAAAACGCTCACCTGAGGGCTCGGTATCGATATGCAATTCAGGAGCCGGAGCTGGAATACGAAGAGGTGTTTCGACCTCAATAAACCCGTGCTCTGAAAAAAAACGCCTTATATTCATCAATATTTCGGCTCTTTTGCTTAGATTAGATTTCAATGAAAACAGCCTGTTTCGATCTTTTAAGGCAAAATCTACATCAAATAATGAGTTCTTTTTGGGTAATAACTTCTTCGACATAGCTACTTGATGCACATACACGCTACCGGTTCTTTAATGCAAGTTTAATGAAAAACATTACATCGCGAATAATTCCCACCGGATTCTATCTTGCATGCTGACTGTGTTGCACATACACTCGGCTCATGAATCAAAGTATGTATTTAATAGTTTTACAAGTTATTATCGCAATAACCATTGCATCATGCGGCGGCTCAAAAAGAAACGACTCTACAGTTTCTTCTAAAATTGTTGCTGACGCAACTGCGCCTATTGATATTCCTCAATCCGTATCCTTTGAGGAGAGAAAGCTTTGGGTTAAAACTCTATTTCTTATGTCTTATGAGCATCCTCAGAGACGTGAGCTGAGAGACCTGATTGCCAAGTCCGTTGTTGAGGAATTCAATAATACGAATGAAAAAAAGCCCAATGCAAAATTAGCGTTGTTTGAAGAAGCGCTTCGCTTGCACGAACCGTCGGATTTTTCTTCGAGTATGGTATCCATGGAAATAGTTCCTTTGGCAGCGTGGGTGGCGGAATACGGAAGCGCCAGAGGAGAAGAAGCTGTTGTTCTCGCAGCTCTAAAATATCTCACTATGGCCAAGAATGATTCGCGAGAATACGAAGAGCGATATCTTGAGTTGCTCGAATGGTCATCTTCTGTTCGCACAACTATCGTTGACAAGATTCAGCGAATTTCTTCTCTTATAGATTTGTTTACGAGAATGATGGAGCTTGTACCGGATACAAATGTGGCACATCGTCTTGCCGAATTACACCTTCAAAGATTCTCTATTATTCAATCGGTCTTTCAAGAAGGAATGCAAGGTGACTATGAGCTGAGCGACCCGCGCCAGATTCTTCTGCACGGACGTTCGGTTCAGAATATGCCTACCAATATTATCCATATCTTCTTCTTAACCGGAGATATTGAGCCTGCGCGAAAGTATCTGCAAGAACCGGCCGAAAAAGGAAACATTAGTACGGGATACTTGGAACTCATAGATCGGATTTCACGAAAGGAAGAGCTTTCCGACGCATATCTAGCATTGGCCGGCAATTTGGTATATTTCGATCAGCGAGCAGCCTTGAGGGCTTATATATTGGCACAAAAGGCAGACCCCTCAAATTATAGAATCTCAATGAATATCGGTCTTTTATTTGACGAAATGGATTGCTCGGAGTGTGCAACGGATTTTTATATAGCAACCGTGGAATTGCATCCTTCGGAGGATGTCATAACCAAGGTTATATCTCTTATCAACAAATCTCTGGAGCGTATGCATTTTGCTGAGAACGTTGAAGGCGCAAAGAGGGTAATAGCTAGAGCTGAAAAGCTGGTGGATAATGCTCTTGAAGAGTATCCTGAAGAAGAGACAGAGCTGCGAATTGCCGCAGCATCTCTGCTATATACTATGGGAGAAATCGGTTTCGACGATGGTCGAGTGGAAGATGCTGAAAGGCTCTTTGCTAAATCCTGCAAAGTTGTCTCTAATGTTCCTGCTTTAATCAAGCTTCACGATGTTTACTTTTTGTTAAACCGTTTTGAGTCGGCTATGTCAGTTTTAGAAAAAGCGGAAAAAATAGACCTGGAAGGAACCGAAGGTGCTGAATATCTCAAAGCAATGATTTTTGTAAAAAAAGGAGATGTTCTGTCAGCGATGGATCAAAAGCCGGCAGCAACAGCTTCCTATAAAAGGGCGCTTGAAGTCTTAGAATCAGGGGATGAACTTATGGAGAGTTCTCCGTCAGCAGCCGTTCAGAAAGGATTTATTCTTCATCATTTGGGTGAAATGGATGCGTCTCAAGCAGCGTTTCGTCTGGCAATTCGTTTGAATCCTGACAGGTCCGAAACCTATGGAACACTTCTGTCTTTTTTGGTAGTTGAAAATCGACTTAGCGATGCAGTTGAAATATATAGGTTGGCATATAACCAAGACCGCATAAAATCAATGTGGAAAATTTATTATTCACTTTGGGTTGAAGGCTTGTCTATTCGCTTAGGAAAAGGTTCATCAGCCCTTGCAAAGGGATATTTGGAATCTGTAAACGGCGATTCATGGCAGGATCGTCTTGCCGGTTATTTTGTAGGAAAAATTTCGCTGGAAGAACTTAAAACGCATGCTCAAAATTTGGGACATAGAGTTGAATCTGATTATTACGGAGCAATAATTGCCTTGAGCCAAGGAAAAAAAGAAGAAGCACAGAAAATGCTGAATGCGGTTATAGAATCAAATCTCTTGGGTTTCTTTGAATACAAAATGGCAAAAACTCTGCTTATCGAACTTTCGGCCGAGTTAAAATAGGAAAAAAACATGGCCGGAGACTCATCGGAACGACTGCTTTCCAAAAAAGAAAAACAGATACTCGATGTAATGCAGCATAGAGGACGAATTACCAATCTGGATCTCGCCAATAAGATAAATCTCTCCCCGTCAGCAACTCTGGATAGAGTGAGAAAGCTGGAAGAAAAAAAAGTAATCACGGGTTATCGCACAGTAATCGATCCCGACAAATTGGGTCTAAAACTTCATGCAATGGTGCTGATTACCCTAAGCCGACATCAAATAGCCTCGATAGACGGATTCGAAGAAAGCATAAGAGCAATTCCGGAAGTAACCTCCTGCTATCATCTAACCGGACAATACGACTATTTGGCACACCTGCGAGTGCGAGACGTAGAACATTTGGGATCCCTAATAAAACACACCATAGGCGGTATACCGGGAGTAGAAAAACAAGAGACTTTTCTTGCGCTGTCTGTTGTAAAAGAAGACGAAGGTTTCTGTATCGGAGAGTAATAGAGGTAGTCCGAAGGTAAAAGGCAGGTCGACCGAAGGAACAAGAACACTAAGCCGAAACTGCACAAGTACCAAGGCGAAACTTCACAAGTACCGAGCATAAGCTTTTTGACAAGCTTTTAGACGCTCATATGACAAGCTTTTAGACGCTCATATGGATCATTTTGATATTAAATAGATTTTAGGTTTTCTTCAAAAAACTGAAAAAATTTAGAATTAACCGGTCGGAAATTCCGAAAACTTAGAGAGTGGCTTACCACAGTCCCCACAGTCCTCTATACGCCAACGTGGATCATTTTGATATTAAATAGATTTTAGGCTTTCTTCAAAAAACTGAAAAAATTTGGAATTAACCGGTCGGAAATTCCGAAAACTTAGAGAGTGGCTTATCACTGCCTGCTTTTAGACGCCCCACAGTCCCCATAGTCCTCTATACGCCAACGTGGATCATTTTGATATTAAATAGATTTTAGGTTTTCTTCAAAAAACCAAAGTTTATTGGAAACTTTTTTTTCGTTTTTACGAAAGGAGAAGCAAGACTGTTTGACAAAGG
>CAYWLQ010000219.1:0-6442 GCA_964458775.1 uncultured Myxococcales bacterium
GAGGGCGTTTTCATATTTTTTACTCAACTCCAAACTTGTTTTGGACAGTAGTGAGAATAAAGCGGTTGCAATACAACCCGCCCGCTTTCTATGAAACTTGGTCATCCATGCAAATAAGAAAGCTCCAATTAAAGCATAAACAACGGTCCACAATTTCAAAATCACTCCATCTACTTTATGGACAAGTGCTATCCCCTGTATGTCATTAAAAAAAAAGGCAATAGCTGCCCTTAAGCCGTCTAACATGGGGGGTTGAACATGGAGATACCATAATGAACGAAGCGGTTCATCTCTAAGATCCTCAATAGATACAGTCTGCATTAATAATTCAGATGTAAAATATTGAAAATAGATATTCTTTTTTGCTCTAGAACCTTGCTGTTCCAGTAGAATATTTAGCAGAAAAAAGACCGAAACAAATACAACAAGAATTGAAAAATTGCGGGATAAAAAAGCTTTTTTATACTCAACATTTCGCAAGATACGAGGAAATATATTCACTAAGTTTCTATACAATTATATCTTTTCCCAAGTTATTATTTAACAGCATCAGTGATAGTCTTCATAACCGTTCAAAGCAACATAAAAAAGATACAAAAGCATTCTAATCGCCTGTAATTATTGCCATGAGCTTTGACAGGATTGGTGTTACATCCTACATTACTTCCCATAATTGGCTGCATTTTGAGACGGAGACTATTGTTGTCGATTTGAAAGTGTCTAATTCCAGGATGTGACTTTATCAACCAATTTTAGGCGTTTCTTATTCTCTTTATGATTAGGTAGTTGGTATTAATTGGGTGGGGAACCGGCGACAAGATTGAAATAGGCGCCGGCCCAAAAAAGAGATAAATGATGCCGTCGCTGAGATGTGTTTTTTGTTAAGAACTGATCGAAGACTGCGACTCTTCTATCGCCTCTGCATGCAGTTTAATGCCGAGAGCACCGGTGACTTTCAATATTGTGTCAAAACCGGGGCTTCGTTCTCCTGACAGAGCTTTATACAGACTTTCACGTGAGAGTCCTGCTGCACGGGCAATCTGAGTCATTCCCTTAGCCCTTGCAATATCTCCCAATGCTTTAGCAACAAACGATGCATCATCCCCGGCTTCTTCAAAGGCTGCTTCGAGATAAGCAGCCATCTCCTGCGGCGTGCGAAGATGCTCGGCAACATCAAAACGGGTTACGGATGTTTTTTTCATTTTTGCTCCTATAAAGTTTCCGCTAAACGCATTGCTTTTTTGATGTCCTTGTCTTGCGTGCTTTTATCCCCACCTGCTAAGAGGATTATCAATTGTTGTCCTCTTTTTGTAAAATATACCCGATATCCCGGTCCGTATGAAATGCGCAGTTCGGAAATATTTTGCCCCACAGGCTTTACGTCACCGGGATTTCCACAGGCCAATCGCTCAATTCTAACAAGGATTCGAGCTTTGGCCTTGATGTCGCGCAAGTTATCAATCCAATTCGCAAATTCATTTGTTTTGCGCAACTCAATCATATGTCAATTGTAGCCTTGTGGCTACATATTGTCAACGGCTAATATCGCCCGGTTTTAATTACCTCCGGTTTCAGTGAATCCAACACCCGATGTGAAAAATCACTTGTAGTTATTACCATTTTATTTTGGATTTTGATTTGACAGGTTTTATTCTGCATCGCAACAGCGTTTACATCATTGACTGTACGGCAGGGTGCCGCTACTGTGTCAAATTGTGAAATCATGATTGACTTCGGCAGTATACCAAGAGCGTTTACAGGATGGGTGTTATTATTAGTAACGATTACATTTTTGTCTTCGGCTTTTGCCGGAGATCCTGATGTTGTTTACAGAACTCTGCGTACCGAAAACTTTAATATCCACTATGAAGAGCCTCTTGAGTATACCGCCAGGCTTACGGCTTCTTTGGCGGAAGAAATCCACAATGATATTTGTGTTATTTTTAACTGGAAAGTAAAAAAGAAAGTTGAAGTTGTTATTACCGATAATACCGATTCGGCCAACGGTTCGGCATCGGTATTTGGAAAGCCGGTAATCAGAATGTATGCTACAGCTCCTGCTCTGGAATCGGCTTTGCAAAACTATGATCATTGGCTCAGGGCTCTTTTTGTTCACGAGTATACACATATTGTGCATCTGAGCATTCGAGGTCGATTTCCTGAATTCTTTAACAAGATATTCGGCGACATTTATTTGCCCAACCAATTGTCACCTCGATGGCTTATCGAGGGTATTGCAATTTTAATGGAAACTCACCGCACTTCCGGCGGACGTATTCGCTCAAGCCTTTATCAAATGTATATCCGAACCGCTGCGTTGGAGGGAACCCTGCTCAATTTGGGACAAGTAACCAACATGACACGTTCTTATCTCAGGGGTTCCCATGCCTACATATACGGCGCAATGTTTATGGAATATGTTTATCAGAAGTATGGGATGGATAAAATTGTCGCCTTTTGCCATGAATACGGAAAGTCACCGATACCCTACGGAGTTAACAGACATTTTAAGAGCGCATTCGGTCAAACTGTAGAGGAACTTTATGATGAGTGGATTGCTAAAGAAAAGAAGCTTGCGCAAGAAACCCGACTGTTATTAGAAAAGGAAGAAATTACAAAATCTACAGCGCTAACTTCTGACGGAGAAGAAAAAGGCTCTCCGATTTTTGATTCTACGGGACGATATATTTATGTTCCGATAGGTAACGGACTTGATGAAACTGCCGTTTATAAAATAGATCTTCAAAACAATAAAAAACAGAAACTGGCATATTCCAACGCTTCAAGCCAAGTTTCAATTGATCGTGCGGGACGGCTTTTTTACACTCGCTCCGCACCCCATAAAAACAATTATTTCTTTCAGGATTTATTTGTTCTAGAAAGCGAAGATTCCTCACCGAGGCGTATTACACAAGGAATGAGAACCAAGTACGCTGCAATCTCTCCCAAGGGAGATCGTGCAGCTCTATCAGTAAACAACGCCGGTACAAGCAAACTCATCCTTACCGATGATAGAGGAAATATAATAGACACTCTTATCGATTCTCCTCACTATGATCAGGTATACAATCTCACTTGGTCGCCTGACGGAAACCGTGTGGCAGCTGTTATTCGCAAGGAACATCGGGTTGATTTGGTATTGATAGATGCAGATACCAAACAAATACAATTTGTTACCGAAGATCGATTTATCGAATCTTCTCCAGTCTTTACTAGCGACGGAAAATATCTAATATTTTCATCTGACAGAACCGGCATTTCCAACATATTCGCCTATGATTTTGCAAATCAAACTCTTCTTCAATTAACCAATGTTTTATCCGGAGCCTATTCCCCTGCAATTTCTCCGGACAGCAAAACCCTGGTTTTTGTTAAGTATTCATCAAAAGGTTATGACCTGCACCTAACTCAGCTGTCGTTGGATTCAAAAGATTTTGTCGAGTCCGCCAATCTTCTAAAGGAGAAAAACAATAGCAGGCTTAAGCCGTTACCGCCGACACCTGTTCCTGACAAATTTGGGGGACCTTCAAAACCCTATAATCCCTTTCCCAGTATGGTTCCTAATCATTGGATGTTGGGAACATCTATTGACCCTAATTGGAATACAACGATAAGCGCTGCCACATCTTTTGCTGATGTTACTAACCGACACAATGCGGGTGCCGAAATTGTCTATGATACCAACCAACATACAGCGTCAGGGCGCATAGGATATGCCTTTTACGGAATCGGTCCGTCAATTCATGTCGGAGTATCTCGTCAATATCTTCCTAGGGATACCGGATACAGACTTGAGTCCGAAAACAAAGAGTGGATGCAAGTTGTTACAAGAGGAAGTCTTTCTCTTAGTTTTCCCGTGTTTGATGTTGACAGCAACCACAGTTTAAGAGTCGGTTATGATATTATTCATGCAAAGCCGCAAAGCAAGATCGACCCCGAATTAGATCCGAGAGGAGAGCTGCCGGAAATCCCTACACAGTATTTTAGATCCGGTTTGAGTTTGGGCTGGGGATACAGTGACACAATAAGTTCGCCTTTGGGGATAGGACCGCATAAGGGAAGAAGTTTGTCATTCGGAACAGACTTGTATCATCCCGCTTTGGGAGGTACTCAAAAAATGCTCATGGTCAATTACAGATGGTCCGAATATGTTCCCATGCCCTTTTTCAACCATCATGTTTTGGCCTTGTCATTGTCCGGAGGTGCCAGAATAAGCAGTCCGCCGAATGAATCGGCTTATACTGTAGGCGGACAAACTGAAATGAACTTTCTTGACACTATTATTAATAACACCGCAAACGGTATGGCATCTCTTAGGGGATACATGCCGAATGCCTTTAAGGGTAGTCGCTATCATTTATTAAAAATAAATTATCGTTTCCCTTTATGGTTTACAGAAGCCGGCTACGGCACAATTCCGATTTATTTAAGACGCATACAAGCCTCACTGTTTAGCGATCAGGCAATTATTTCGTTCGAAGAGTTTAACCGCGAGGATTGGCGTGCTTCAATAGGCGCTGAGATTTCTTGGTCGTTTACTCTGGGCTTCTACCAAGATATGTCTTTGCGCACAGGTTATGCCTACGGCTTAATGGACGGCGGTATTCACGAAGTCATATTAGTGCTTAGCGGCGGGATGTAGATACAGGCACTGTTTCAAAAACATGTTATAGATAGAAACGAAAAAGCTTAAGATAAGAAAAGAGCAATAACGATGACAAATACATTAGGTTCTGTTTTTAGAGTAACAACTTTCGGAGAGTCTCATTGTAAAGGAGTCGGCTGTGTGGTTGACGGATGCCCTTCCGGTGTATCGTTATCGGAACAGGATATTCAATATCAATTAGACCGAAGAAGACCGGGACAAAGTGACTTGTCCACACCCAGAAACGAAGCCGATGCAGTTACAATATATTCCGGAGTTGAAAACGGTCTTACTTTGGGAACCCCTATTTGTATGCTGGTTATGAACAAAGATCAGCGACCGGTCGACTACGGTGAGATGAGCGAAATTCCCAGACCCTCCCACGCCGATTACACTTATATAGCTAAATACGGCATTAAAGCCTCCAGCGGAGGAGGTAGGTCCAGCGCTCGCGAAACCATCGGCAGAGTAGCAGCCGGTGCTTTGGCTGATAAAATCCTTCGCGAAATAGCGGGAATTGAAATAGTTGCATACGTGAGCGCTGTGGGTAATATTGAGGCAGGTACCATAGACCTTGAATCTATAACCCGCGAGACAGTGGATAAATCAAATGTTCGTTGCCCGAACCCTGACGCTGCAAAAAAAATGGCAGATTTGATTATAAAACTGAAAGACGAAAAAGACTCCGTGGGAGGCTGTGTTACCTGTGTTTGTAGAAATGTTCCTCCCGGCTTGGGAGAACCGGTTTTTGGAAAACTTGAAGCTGAATTAGCCCGTGCAATGCTGTCTATTCCTGCCGTAAAAGCCTTTGAAATCGGTTCCGGCTTTAACGGAGCAAAGATGCTCGGTTCACAGCACAATGATCCTTTTATAATGGTTAATAACAAACTCAAAACCGTGACAAATAACAGCGGAGGAATTCAAGGAGGAATTTCAAACGGCGAAAATATCTACTTTAGAGTAGCTTTTAAACCGCCGGCGACCATCGGAAAAGACCAGCAAACGGTTAACTTTGACGGCGAAGAAGTAATTCTAAAAGCAAAAGGCAGACACGATCCGTGTGTAACACCGAGAGCTATTCCCATTGTAGAATCCATGACAGCCCTGGTTCTTTTAGATGCGCTGCTTCTACAAAAAGCAGCAGAATCGGTTCGATAATTGAGTTTGTCTTAGTGATTCCTTCAATATCTGATATTTACATACAAAAACTGCGCATTTTACCTAAATGTTTTGACCAAGTCTCAATTGAGAGCTATCGTTTCTAAATTATTATAGACAGGACAGTTTTCGTCCTATATCAATGAAAAAAATATATCAGAGAAGAGATAAGGAGACACAGCAACATGAGTAAATTTTGGAACGCTTTTCAGGCTCAAATAAACAAGATAGCCAATTGGTTTTGGACCAGAGATCCCATTGCTCAAATGCAATTGGAATATGACAGATCGGTTCAGCAACTGAAAGAGGGCAGAGAGGGGCTCGAACAGTATCGCGCATTGGTGGAAAGAGTATCCAGACAGGTTGCTATCGGTGAAAAGAAAGAAACCGAATTGACTGCAAAAATAAAGGCATATCTAAAAGCCGGTGACCGTAAAACTGCCGGTCAAGTTGCTTTGCAACTAAAAGAAGTGCAAAACGATTTGGCCGAAAACAGACAACAATTGACCTTGCATGAGCAGGCCTATCAAAACAATGTAGAGAAGATAAAACACGCATCAAAAAATCTGTCTAAAGTACGAGAGCGAATTAAAAAATACGAAGCCGATCTTAAAATGTCCGAGGCAGAGGCCCAGATTG
>CAYWLQ010000220.1:0-6370 GCA_964458775.1 uncultured Myxococcales bacterium
TTTTTTCAGCAACTTACGCAAGTGATGTGATGATCAACAGTCGAAGTCAGGAAAAAATTGAGAAATTTAACTATGGAAGATCTTAATCAAGCAGTTAACGAAAGCAATAAAGGTTTTTTCCCGTTACTGAGAGAAAAAGAAATGGCGGTTGTTTTGTCCAGACGAGATGAGGTCTTGCGTCATGTAGATTCGTTAATCTTAAAAAGCGGTGAGAAAACTACTTTGGTTTTTGAATAACTATTTTTGTCTATTGTTGCTTTTAGCAACAAACACGGCGGCAGTAATAGGTTTTAAGATTATTCTTCTGATTCTTCATCTTGAGCTATTATAGCATCAGCTTCAGCGGCCATTTCCCCAAGTTTCATAGCTAGAACATCACCCAATGTAGCCCGTTCTGTAGAGGCTCTGTTTTCTTTCATGTATTCAGCGGCATCTACTGCGTCTTCGCGACCTATTATAGACTTGATGGAAAGACCGATTTTTCTTTCCGTTGGATCAATTGTAATAACTTCTGCTTTTACAGGTTCACCTTCGGTAACCACTTTTCTGGGATCGTCGATATGCTCATTAGAAAGCTCAGAAACGTGAATTAGTCCTTCGATTCCCGGTTCAAGCTCAACAAAGGCACCGAATTCAGTAATTTTTATTACCTTCACATCAACAATTCGGCCGATGGAATAGTCAACGGGAATTCTCTCCCATGGATCTTCATATAGCTGCTTAATACCCAAACTGACTTTTTGTTCTTCGTGGTTGATGCTGAGAATAACAGCCTCGACCTCTTCACCTTTGTGAAATAGTTCGGACGGATGATTAATTCTCTGAGTCCAAGACAAGTCGGTCTTGTGTACCATTCCGTCGATACCTTCTTCGATGCCGATGAAAACACCGTAGTCCGTAATCGAACGAATGCGGCCCTTAATGAGATCTCCTGGATGATATTTCTCGATAAACTGCTCCCAAGGATGGGGTTCGAGCTGCTTCATTCCAAGAGAAATTCGCTTATTAACCGTATCAACATCCAATACGGCACACTCAACTTCGTCACCGACATTGATTAGTTTTGAAGGATGTTTAACTCGTTTAGTCCAGCTCATCTCTGATACGTGGATCAAACCCTCAACTCCTTCGGCCAATTCAACAAATGCACCGTAATCTGCGATGGAAACAATTTTGCCGGTAACTTTGAGACCGATCGGATAACTGTTTTGAGCTTCGATCCATGGGTCGACCTGCGTTTGCTTGAAGCCCAAAGAAACTCTTTCCGTTTCGGGGTTGTATTTGAGCACTTTAACCTGAATAGTTTGGCCGACCTTGAGTATTTCTGAGGGATGATTTAGGCGCCCCCAACTCATATCCGTAATATGCAACAGGCCGTCTATTCCTCCCAAATCTACAAAAGCACCGTATTCGGTAATGTTTTTAACGATACCGTCCACGACTATTCCCTCTTCGAGGTTGGACAATGTGCGTTCTTTCATATTGTCGCGCTCCTGCTCTAAGAGCGCACGTCTCGACAATACGATATTTCCTCGTTTTTTATTGAACTTAATTACTTTGAATCTGTGCGTCTCGCCGATGAGTCGCTCAAGATTTCTGATAGGACGAAGATCTACCTGAGATCCGGGCAAGAAGGCTTTTACACCGCCTCGAATAGAAACCGACAGACCGCCCTTGACGCGCTGTGCTATTGTCCCTTCGATAATCTCGTCATGTTCGCAGGCTACAGAAATCTCATCCCAGACCTTCATTCGGTCTGCTTTTTCTTTGGAGATTTCGATGAGACCGTTTTCATTTTCAAGGGTCTCCAGAAAAACATCCACATAAGTGCCCTCTTTGGCTACTATATCGCCTTTCGTATCGGCGAACTCATGGATGGGTACTTCGCCTTCGGACTTATAGCCGACATCGATCACCACGTGATCTTTGCTGACTTTTACTATGCGTCCTTTGACGATTCGGCCTTCTGACAGGGATTCTTTTTCTTCGTATTTTTCCTGAAGAAGTGCCTCAAAATCTGTAAGGTCTGTGTTTGCGGTTCGGTTTGCTGATGCGGTCATTCTTTGTTAACGGCTTCTTAGCCTCCTCCTTTCGGTGCGCTCCTTGAGGGACAATTACATGAAAAATGTGCAAATTATGGTCCTTGCCCCGAGGGTCACACGCAAGGGGTGTTACTTAGCTTCTTTCGAAATATATGTCAAAAAGAAAACAACAGATAATATATAATAATTATTCCCTGATAAATCTCGATTAAAAACAAATGCAACCGGTTAATTCAAATGCCGTTCAAGGTGTAAAAATCTGACTCACCTGCATGAATCGGCAGATAAAATTGGCGTTATAATAGGAGTCGCAGAATTTTTTTCAATTGTCGGGGATGACAAAAAACATTCCGACCCAAAATCAGAATGCAGCAAATTATAAAAATTGATGTAGCGCATCAGTTTATCCCATTCTGCAAACGCGAGCCGACATTGAATTTTCCGATAGGATTGAACCTGTCAACTACATTTTAATTCCATAATACATAGAATTTCCCTTACTACTTCTTCTATCGACATATTATCGCATTCAATAAGGACCGCATCTTGTGCCTGTTTGAGAGGTGCAAAGGTTCTACTGCTATCTGCGAGGTCACGTGCTTCCTGATCTCCAAGAACTTCTTTCAGAGTAACATTTTGCCCTTTGGCTCTTAATTCAAGGTATCTTCGTTGAGCTCTAATCTCAGGAGAAGCGGTAATAAAAAACTTGTGTTTTGCATTTGGAAATACAGCTGTTCCAATATCTCGACCCTCTAATACGATTTTGCCGCTTTTTCCAATATGTCTCTGTATTCCCAATAGTGCGTTTCTTACTTCCGGATGTTTTGCTACTGCTGATGCTCCGCTGCTAATTCGGGGAGTTCGAATAAGGTCACCTATCGGAGATCCGTCCAAAAACAAGATTCCGCTTGGATCAAAAGAGAAATCATGTTGTTGAGCGAGTTCTGCGATTTGTTTTGCAGAATCCCACGAAATTTGGGCTTTATCAGCAAGAAAAGCGAGAGTGCGATAGAGTGCGCCTGTGTCGACAAGGGAATTTGCCAGTTCTTTTGCTACAGTTGATTTTCCTACTCCGGAAGGACCGTCAATAGCAATAACATCATGCTCATTCATTTCTATTCGCCGATTCCTTTGAGCATATCCTGAAGTTTTTGAAGTCGTTCAGCTAAACTGTTTAAATTATTTATATCTTGTTCACTTAGATTAATATCAATTAAAATATCAGCTACATTAACTGTAATTACAAATTTTTTCAGCAACCAATCAATACCCAAAAGAACCACTATCATATTTCGACTGAATTTTGATAATGTGCCGGTCAATTCTTGCGCAAGTTTGGAGGCATCCATCTGAGTTTCCATAGAAATCTTCAAAGAAATTTGCGCACCTCCCTCCAAACGAAGAGAGCCTTCAATGGCTGATACGGCATTCGGTGATATTTGAGGTATTGATTTCTTAAATTTTTCTATGGTTCTAACATTTAGTCCTGCTCGATATAGAACACGAGCTGACTCTCCGTCTTTTAATGAAATGTTTGCAAAGTCTTTATTATCCAGAATAGATCTGCTTTTCTTTGTGCCTGCCTTAGCCGCCATTCGAACCAAGGTTTCATTTCCAAAAATAAAGGTCCGAGAAGTAACAGGCAAAAACAACATTTCCTCTGTCTTTGTTCCGTTAAAGCCTTCGACACTTATTGCAGATGAGCCTTGTTTTTGCTGAAAGGCTGACACCGCATTTTGTAGAATTTGTTCTTCGCTTTTAAGTATTACAATTAATTGATTGCCGTGTTGTTCACTGTCCATAAAAGCCATTACTGCTTCGTTACAGGTCATTAAAGGGTTGACAGCTTCAGGCGCAGGCATGTTAACGGCATTTGTTTTAAAAGCTTTGTCGATAATCCCCCATATAGAGGAGGACCTCAATTTCATTATGTCAGCGGTAAGCACTAAATCGGCTTCATAAGGAACTAGATTTAGGAGGTTTTCATCAATCGGAGGAGGAACAGGTTCGGTTTCGATTTGTTTTCCTGTTCCCCCGCATGCCGCTACAAAAAGACAAATGGCAACTTGAAAAATTAATTTAGAAACTTTCATAGTTTTCCGTTCTTTAATATGCCGGTTTTGTTTCGGCAATACATTATGAAATCATTTATATTTTTTTGCTGTCAAGTTTGTCAGAAAATATTTCTTCTCTTTTTCTTTCCGGCATATTTGAGGTATGTACCCTTACCATGAGAAGGGTCAACAACGAAGAAGGTGATATTTTTAAACCTATCGGTCAGTTAAAGGACGAAATTGAGCTGGCTTGCAATCATACAAACAAAGTTATCGATATTCTATCTTCAAGACTTTCGGTTGAACGAAAAAATCTCATTCATCAAGTTGTGCAAAATCGCATTGTTGGATTAACTGCCGTGATCGAAGGTGTATCTGATCCGCATAATACAGCTGCGGTAATTAGAACAGCAGAAGCATTTGGAATGCAAACAATTCATATTATTGAAAACGATGCAATATTTCAATCTACAAGAAGAGTTACCAGAGGCACCCACAAATGGCTTGATTATGCAGTTTGGAAGGATGCAGAAACTTGTGCATATACAATTAAAAAACAGGGAAAAAGAATAATCACTGCTGAAGCCGGAGGGAGAATTTCACTTTTTGATTTAGACCCGCATATTCCGACAGCGTTTGTCTTCGGAAACGAAAGAAAAGGCATAAGCGAAAAAATGCGTTCACTGGCAGATGATTCTTTTTTTATTCCAATGAAAGGATTTGCTGAAAGTCTCAATGTTTCTGTTGCTGCGGCGGTTACTATTCAAACACTATGCAGAAATATTAGCGGAGATTTATCTGATCGGGAAAAAGAAATACTTCGTGCACGTTACTATCTTCGTGCTGTCAGCTGCGGATATGAAATTGTGAATTTTGTTATGAACAATGAAAAAAGAATCTAAAATACATTTTATGCTTCCTGTCTCTCTTGTGAAACATAATTTGATAAATGTACCAAAATATACCAAGGACATATTTGTTGCATATCACCTGAGTACATTGTGTATTAAATCAGATGGGAAAGAAGCATTTAACTCTTGCGATAATCTGAGTTATAAGATCTATAATAAAAGGGAAAAAAACGTGAGATAAATCAATTATCATGTTGTGAAAGCAAAAAATGCATCACGTTGATTTGGAGACAGGTTTTTAAGGAGAGAGTAATGTGTAAATTGAGAAAAGCATTAACTGTGTTATTGGGAATGATTATTGTTGCTGTCGGTTTTGCTATTCCGAAAAATACATCGGCACAGGAACAAATTAAACCCAGAATACTTATAATTTTCGACACTTCTACAAGTATGCTTTTGGATATAAACGCTGAAGGCGAAGTATACACCAATGGCGACGGTAGCTGGGATCCTTGGAATGATCGTTCATGTTGTTCGGGAACTGGTAACAGTCGAATGTATGCCGCTAAGGAAGCAATGCGTCAAATGGTTCAGGCTACTGGGGATATTGAGTTCGCATTGATGAAGTATGCGCAGGAGTATGCATCAGAAACTGAAAACGGTTGGACTGATGATGATGATGAAATTCCAATTGTAGATTATATCAAATATCGCAATAATCAAAATCCCTCCGGCGATGATCGTATGAGATATAGAAGTTGGTGGTTTAACGGTCAGTGCTATCCGGCCTTTGCTGAATATCCTTCAGGATTGGACTACCAATGGCTATGCGTCGAGTTTCCCACAGATAGTTCAGATAATAGAGATCAAGTTTTAATGTGGATGGACCACCACGAATTTGATGCAGACGGTTCAACAAATCCCGCCATTTCATCCTTTGGAAGATATGAAGACAATCATGAACAGGAGCTGAGAGCTGCCGGTGCCACTCCGTTGGCGGATTCAATGCTTGCTGCAAAACAATATCTTACCGTAGTTTATCAAAATGATCGTACCGCAAATGAGATGCAAGCAGACTGTCGTCCGTATTCGGTGATTTTATTAACGGACGGTGACGAGTTTTGCGGGGGAAATCCGGTTAACGCTGCGCAGAGTCTTAATACAATGGAAGTTGACGGTGCAGACCCCAAAAACGTTAAAATATATGTTATCGGTTTAAAAGTTCAGTCATCAGAACTCAATGCTATTGCTGCTGCCGGCGGAACGGGATCGGCTTATTCTGCTGAGTCTCAAGCAGAGCTTTCGGAAGTTCTGTATACGATTATCAACGATTCTTTGATGTTCGAAGTGTGCGACGGAATAGACAACAACTGTAACGGATTGATAGACGAGGGTTTTACGCTTTATTGTGATAGATGTAACG
>CAYWLQ010000221.1:0-3723 GCA_964458775.1 uncultured Myxococcales bacterium
ACAGTTGGAAAAAGATTTTCCTTGACTGTGAGAGCCGCTTTATCGATGTCCCTATTAAATCTACCTATTAAATCCCCCCCTATTAAATCCCGCCTTTGAAGCTTGGTGCATACTCAATAGCAGGTAAAAAACAGCTTTGTTTCATTGGCAAAAGTGATTGGCAAGAATTGACCGCCCTGTGTTAACTTTGACTATAAAAAGGGCAACCTGCGGGAGTTGTCCCTACAACAATTACAGTAGGTTACGTAGAGACGGGGTAATTTCTCAAAAACTACCGATAAAAATTGTATTCCTCGACAAGAGAGAGATTTATCCCTTCTATTAATATCCTGATATGATTAACTTTTTTAAACGGGGGTAAACCCCGCATCTACTCTATCTTTCTGTTTCACCAGTAGTTTTTGAGAAGTTACGAGACGGAGGCACTTCTCAAAATCTGTCGGTAATTGAGATTTATGTTTGGAGCTAAGTCTGTGGTAAAGGTCAGTCGTGAAGAATATACAGCAAACTCATAAAAACCCATTGTTTGTAATATTTTATAAAATTATTGAATTGTGATAAAGCGGTGCATAATATGGCAAAAAAAAAGAACAAGAAGCAAACTTTTTCAGCTCAAACTAATTCCTCAAATACAGCTGACAGACCCGATACGACCGATAAAAAAAATAGAGTTGTCGACAAGTTGGAAAGAGCTAACTTGGAAGCACGAGAAAATGCAGTCAAACCCTCTTCCGCTATTGATCGTATGTTATGGATAGCGGGCTTGGGATTAGTTTGTCTTTTTTATCTTTTGCTAAAACTCTATTCACTAAATTTGTATGGCGGAGATGAGTTTATCTATCTCTACCAAGGTAAGCTGGTATCAGAAGGAGCTATTCCGTATTCTGAATTTGCTATGGCTCATCCACCGATGCAGGCTATATTTACAGCCTTTGTGTTTAAAATATTCGGCGTTAATTTTACAGTAATGCGACTGCTTCCTTTTTTGTGGTGTTTGACAGGGGGGCTGGCCTTGGCTGTTATGGTTCACAGAGAGTTGGGCAAAATTGCGTCCGTATTTGCCGCAGCTCTATTCTTACTTGCCCACGAGCCTCTAAGGGCCTCTTCGCATTACACAGGAATCAACATGACCGTGGCATTGTTGATTTTTACTTTTTTGGCCTATCGTGCAAAGTATATTCGGACAGCTGCGGCATTGGCAGTTGTATCGGTATTTGCAAGGCTCTATGCAATACCCGGTGTTGTTGCGTTATGTTTATTTGCTTTAGCTGTAAATTTTAAAGAAGGTCGCCGATTGATTGTTTTCGGTGCTATTTTCGGCTCAATCGCCTTTTTGGCATTGGGATTATGGACCGGTTTCGGCGACATGGTTCACAACATTTTTCTCTATCATACCGATAAAACACCTATGACCGATAACTCACTGGTAGGAATGAGGAACTCTGTGTTTTATCACAATGCAACTCAGGCTTCTCTTTTCGCTCTATCTCTTCCTGCCTTGTTTGCTGCAATATCAGGAGAATTCAAAAAACTGAATACCAAGATCAGCGTGCTATTTAGATTGCGAACGATCATTACATCCGACAATTTAGGATTGCCTATTTTATGCGTTTTCACCGGTATATTGTTTCTGGGTCTTTTGCTTAATATGGACCGAGTTTGGATGTATTATTTCATACCTGCGTTTCCGTTTGCAGCAGTTTCATCGGCCTGGATGATATCGAGATTTGTACATTTTGTAGTTCAAATGATACAAGCCAAAGGAAACCTTGCGATTGCCGGAATGTCAAAAGCAACGGCAATAGGTAAGCTGGGACTTCTGACACTTTTTGTTATATCGTACATACTTTCACCGAATCTCGAAAAGCAGCTTACCTATTATAAAAAGGAAATACAAAAACCTATAAATGAGCGTACTCATAAATATACATTCGCTCCGACTGCCTTACCTGACTTTATAAACAATATGGTGCGCGAGTATTTGTGGCAAGATGATAGGGTTATAGGAAATTCTTACGGCACTATCAGCCATTACATGTGGCACGAGAGCAGAATATTTGAAGAGGCAGAGGAAATTGTCAAAATAATAAAAAAAGAGACCTCTCCCACAGGGGAATTATTCGGTGATTCCGGATCCGTTCCTATGTTTGCTCTGCTTTCGGATAGGCGAATTGCCGGCAATGAAGTTGATACCAATATCCAGCGATATCGTTCAAAAAATGCTGATCCCAAAGAATTGATATCAAAGATAGACAATTATAAGACAGAAATGATAATCCTTCGCCGTCGTTTCGGCGTATGGGGCGTCGATGAAGTTCGAAAGCTCGTCGAAACAAAATACCGTAGGCTGACGGAAATTCAGACAAACCAAGGCTGGGTATTTGATATTTATAAGAGAAAGTCGGATTTGTCCGAATCGAAAGAGAGCTGATCATTGACCTTCAGAACGCGCGCTGATTTTATTTCTCTAACAGCAGTTTTAATCGCCGCTGTCTTTTCGGGACTGGCATCATTGTCTTATCAGGTGGTGTGGTCTCGCATGCTGGTTATTCCGCTTGGAAACTCTGCTGATGCTACTGCTATGGTACTTTCTTCATTCATGTTAGGCATTGCAGTCGGAGCGGTATTGCTAGGCAAAGCAGCGGATCATACCAAATCCCCCCTAAAGTTGTATGCTGTTTTAGAAGCAATCATGGGAATTCTGGCCTTTATTGTGCCTGTGTTAATAAGCAAGATCAATGACATAGAGTTTCTCAGAGGCGGCTTTAGCGACAATCCTGTAGCAGCAGTAGGACGTATGTTTTATGCGGGAATAATAGTTTTTATTCCTTCCTTGGTAATGGGAGCCACAATTCCGGTACTCATAAAGGCGCTGTCACACGCCTCTTCTGATATAAAGAAAAGAATCGGACCGGTTTACGGCATGAATACTATCGGAGCGGCACTCGGCGCTTCAGTAACAGGTTTTTTTGCTATTCCGTCTTTTGGTTTTTATACAACTTCAACCATAGCTGCCGCCTGCAATTTTTCAGCTGCTGCAATAGTGCTGCTCGCACAAAAAGGTTTTTTAAGCGGTCCAAAAGCAGAGCTGACGCAGTCTAACGATGAAGAGATTTTTCCTCCGCGCCGCATTGCTGCAATTGCTCTTATTGCAGTAGGAGTATCCGGCGCGACTATGTTATCGGCGGAAGTCCTATGGGCAAGAGTGCTGACCTTTGTTTTCGGCCATGACACTTACGCATTTGCAGCATTGCTTGCTATTGTGTTACTTGGTTTGGGCATCGGCGGAGTTATCTATAGATATTTAGTTAAATTTAATCCCATTGTTGTATGTACTGTTCTGCTGGGACTATTGGCAGTCAGCTTGCTCGCTTCATATTGGAGCGCTACTGTTATTGTAACCTCTCTCGGACGAGATCCGTTTCATCTCAGCGCAATTGCCGGTTTTGCAGCATCTCTTCGATTGGAGTTTTACAGAGAAATTCTCTATACTCCTATTCTTGTTTTGCTTCCTTCTATTGTTTCCGGAATTTTATTTCCGGCATCATGCGCGCTGTTTGCAGGTCCGGTAAGCGAAGCAGGAAAACGAATCGGAATAGCAACTCTCGTTAACGGTATCGGTTGCGCGTTGGGTTCATTGGCAACTTCTTTTATATTAATCGGTTTATTCGGCATTCAAACCACTTTAATAATTGCCGCTTTGGCCGTTGCCGGTACATCGCT
>CAYWLQ010000221.1:3733-6320 GCA_964458775.1 uncultured Myxococcales bacterium
TTGCAGCTGCTGTTGTTTATGCCTCACAGGGACAAAAACGCGTAGCAATTGCAAGTCTAACTCCGGCTCTAATAGCAGCAGTCATTTCAGTTGTTATGCCCGCATCTCTTTCAAGAACCCTTCTCGAAGAAGCAGTGGGATCAAAACATCAAGATATTTTATTTTATGAAGAAGGCCGAACCGGTACGGTTTCTGTAACGAGAAACAAAATAAACAACGAAAAACAACTTTTTATGAATGCCGTCAACGAGGTTACCACTCGATTGGTTCACGATCAGAGTTTTAAGCTCTTGGGTCATTTGGGACCCTTATTGCATCCTGATCCCAAAAAAGGCGCGATGGTATGTCTCGGCGCCGGACTATCTGCGGGTGCAGCCTTGGTTCATCCCTTGGCAACTCTCGATGTGGTAGAACTTTCATCAACAATTCCCAAAGCCGCCGAGCTTTGGGCGGACGAGAACAATCGTGTTCTCGAAGATCCAAGATTTCATCTTCACATAGCAGACGGGCGTCATTTTCTTTTGTCCACCGAAAAGCAATTTGATGTTATTATGGTGGACTCAACCCATCCTAAGGCAGTCGATTCCTGGATTCTTTACACCAAGGAGTTTTATGGGCTCTTAAAAAAACGACTCAAAGAACATGGAATTGCAGTACAGTGGCTTCCTTTGCACGGTTTATCAGAACGGGAATTTAAAATAATTGTCAGAACCTTTTTTGAGGTTTTTCCCGAAACAACATTATGGGTCAATGTCGGCTTCGAAGAATACGGTCAGGCAGCATATTTAAAACTGGTAGCTTCTGATAGGCCCTTAGAAATCGACTATAGCGAGTTTGCTATGCGGCTTCGAGAACCTCAAATAGCAAAAGATTTGGAGCCGTTTGGAATGGATGTTCCCGAAGAAATACTAGACTCCTATCTCGCCGGCCCCAGAGCAGTAAACGCATGGACATTGGGATTGCCCGTCCAAACCGACAACCGGCCGATTGTTCCTTATACCACGCAATACTCAACCGGACGACGCATGACAGCTCCTTTGCTGCTCAGCGTTCGTTCACCTGTAATCAATGCACTTTACAACATAGGCGAAAACGAAAAAGAACTCCGGGAAAAATTAGTCAAAGCCGAAGAGGCTCAAGGATTCCTTTTGGCGGGAATGCTGGATCGGGCTGCTGAAACCTGGCCGGACGGAAAGAAAATTGCCCTCTTTCAACAAGAAGCGGCCAAGGGAAGAGACTACTATCTCTCTTTAGCAAAAAAATACGAAAAAGACACAAAGAAGATGTTTGAAATAGGCAGCTTGTTGGGAAATCTAGGATACTCAACTGATGCCGCCGAACTTTATAAAAGAGCACATAAAGACAGTCCTGATAATCCTGAATATGCCGTCAATCTAGCGCTTGCGGTTTTGGATCAAGGAAATACGGACGAAGCAGAGCGATTGCTCAAAGAAGTACTTAAGAAGACACCGAAGCACCCGTTGGCAAACTACAATCTTGGAGTTGTGCTTAACAGAGCCGGACGATTCGGCGAGGCTTTGCCTTATCTCGAAATATCTGTTTCCCTGCTTCCAAATATTCCCGGAGCAAAGTCCGCCATGGCTGAATCTTTACTGGAACTGGGACGACTAAACAAAGCAGAGTCAGTGCTTTTGGAAATAGTCGAATCCAACGCTTTTATCGCCGAAGCATGGGATATGCTGGGTCTTATCGCCGGGCGTCGCAAGGATTGGGAAGGTGCCAAAGAACACCACTTAAGAGCACTAAGTGTGGAGCCTTACAGGGCGGCATCTCATTATAATTTGGGTATTGCTTTAGAAGAGCTGGGTAGAATCAAAGAAGCGGCAGGAGCATATCAAGCTGCGCTCAGAATAGAACCCAAAGATGCAGAAGCCCTAAATAACCTGGGCTTGGTTTATGCTAGAGCCGGTCTCTTTGACCAAGCTGCAGAGTTTCACCGAAAAGCCCTGGATTTGGAACCGCATTTTCCGGAAGCTGCCTATAATTTGGGTTTGGCCTACCTGGCCTTAAAACAGCACTTTCCCGCAGCTGAGGCCTTTGGAATAGCAGTAGACCTCAATCCGGAACTTGAAGATGCACAAAAGCAATTGAATGCCTTAAAAGATCTACTCAAATCAGCAGCTGATACAGATACAAATTCGCACGATACCGACAGCACCGATAATCCTACTGATTCCAATAACTGAAAAAGAGCTTCGGTTTTTAACAGATCTTTCGACAGGTCTTTTTGCTAAACAAAGGTCTTGAACGAAACATACACCGACCTTTCCGGTGAAGACACCTCAGAAGATACGGAAAAAGCAGTAACGAAGAGCTGTATCATACTCTTCACTGGATCATACTCTTTACTGGATCATACTCTTTACCGAGCATGCGGATCATAGCGTTATTACATTACTATTCGACAGACACTGGAAAATCTCACATCTTCGGCAATAGTTTTTGAAAACAAACAAATCGATACTTTTAATTGACGTCTCTTGGTTATCGGTTATTGGAGGGTTTGAACAAAAGGTGATTTGGACAAATGAATATTGATCAATTGCTTTCACCTGTTTCTTTTTCT
>CAYWLQ010000222.1:0-6300 GCA_964458775.1 uncultured Myxococcales bacterium
GCGGGAATCCAGGTCAGTCTGTTTCTAGATTCCCGCATGCGCGGGAATGACGGGTGTTTCCGAGTGATAGATTATTCTGTTTTGGACAGTAGTGATCTAATATATTAACACCGCTTGTTATAACAAATTCTGACAGAGAGACTCATAGTGTATTAGGTAACAAATGTTTGCAATGCGGACTTTTACTACCACATAAGACATCATGGCCCCAAAGCAGCCGAGGTCACAGGAGATGCCGTTAGAAGTTATTCCAGTTGTGGCATCTTTATTGCTTACCGGATAATACGGAAAATCGCAATTAGCGATGCCGAAAAGGACAGAATGAACAAAGTAGTTCAGGGTTTAGAAGTGAATACGCGCACTCAGACTGGGAATCGTATGTCTCGATGGGCTCAATTCAAATTGATCGCAATACTCTTGTTCGTTGTATTGTTGACTGTGCTTCTATTTCAAAACGCCGAAGCTGTCAGTGTGGATGTTCTTTTGTGGACTATAAATATGTCCGTAGCACTTGTGGTTATCTTTTCGCTACTTATTGGTGCATGTATAGGGGCATTTATATACGGACGTATCACGCGGAAAAGATTTTAAGGAATATCAGGAACTAAAACGGATAATAAACGCATATATTTGCAAAGGGAGTAATCAATGACACATGTGTTGAAGACCGGTACCTCGGTTATGTTCATCATCGCAATCACTTTAGGTTGCGCAAGCACGCCGCTGCAAACAGATGCTTCTACATCGGCTATTCGAGCAGCCGAAGAGGTCGGTGCGGCAGACGTACCGAAAGCATCGCTTCATCTACAGTTGGCCAAGGAGGAGTTAGAACGAGCCATTGATCTGGCATCGAAGGACGAGAAAGCAATGGCAGAATCTATGCTGCTTCGGGCTGAAGCTGACGCCGAACTTGCGGTCCTGCTTTCACGGGAGGACGATGAGAAAAAAGAAGCACTGACCGCTGTTGAACGTGTGCGAAAATTTCGGAAGAACAACTAATGATCGATGGAAGAATCCATGCGACCAAGCGAAAGGAATATTTCATGAAAACTAATAGTATACAAATTGGCATAGTTTGCACAGGTTTGTTAATGAGTTGTACAGCAGCTGTACCCAAGGAGCTCTCAAGCGCTCGGGAAGCTTACCGACGTGCAAGTACCGGGGTTACAGCCGACATTGCACCGGCGGAGTTGCATGTAGCAAATCAGGCACTCGCAAAAGCGGAGCGTTCCTTTAAAGAGTATCCTGAGTCGTACCTGACAAGAAACCTCGCTTACATCGCAGAACGCAAAACGCAAATTGCAGAAGCAACTGCAAATATCTCCATTGAACGGGATAACAAATCTCAGGCAAACAGCGATTACCGAACAGCACAGAGCGATGCTCTTTCAGAGTCAAAAGAAAACCTGAATAAGATGCGCGAGGACCTGACAGCGTCCAAACAAAGCGGTCAAATGACAGAAGATCAGCTTGCAATGGAAAAAAAGGCCAGGCTTTCAGCAGAGCAACGAGCAGCTGACGCAATGGCTGTGTTAGCAAAACTGGCCACAGTCAAGGAGGAACCTCGAGGTATGGTTATTACACTCTCAGGGAGCGTACTCTTTGCATCCGGCAAGGCGGACTTGTTGACCGAAGCCAGAACTCGCTTAAACCAAGTGGCTGATGTGCTGCTTACCACTCGCGAGCGCAATCTGGTTGTTGAAGGGCATACCGACTCGCAGGGTTCTGACAGTTACAACATGGATCTGTCGCAGCGAAGAGCCGACGCGGTTCGAGATTATCTCGTGCAGCGGGAATACCAGGCTGATCGCATTGAGGCACATGGACTTGGAGAGGGACAACCGGTTGCTGACAACGGCAATGCCGAGGGTCGCGCCAATAACCGTCGTGTAGAGATCATCATTCAACGTGAGTCGCACGCTTCTAACCGATAAGCCATGAAGAATACTAAAAAAACAATTCAGCAGAGGGAAATATCATGAATAAAGACCAATCAAAGGGTAAGTTGCGTCAGATAAAAGGAATGGCGAAAAAAGCGTGGGGCTGGTTTACTGATGACGACATCAAGAAAGCTGAAGGATCTGCTGATGAACTCATTGGTACCATCCAAGAAAAGCTGGGTGATGCCAAGAAAAAGGTCACAGAAAAGACAGATGAAATTTAGGCTAAATAGACTCAGCCGAAAGGAGACGCAAATGTTGTGGATAATTGCAATCATTCTAATTGTGCTTTGGGTTCTTGGATTGATAACAGCATACACGATGGGAGGGTTTATACACATTCTTCTGGTGATTGCTGTCGTTGTGATCCTTGTTCGTATCATAAAAGGCGACCGTATCTTTTAAGGATGAAAACTAGATAGAAATAGCACCCAAAGACATACAGGAGATGCGATTTTATGAGCGGAAATAGTGCACCTATGCATACGCCGACCTTTTGGATCGAGAGTAGTGATCCTGTTGAAGGTGTTGTTGAGGTGCGGCTTGAAGGTACGTTTACCTTCATTGAGGGTGAGATTCTGTGGGCCGAGTTGCACACAAAACTATCGTCAACTTCTCGGGAGGCAGTTCGATTCGATCTGTCCCGAATTGACTCTATTGACGGTGGCGCAATGGCGCTCCTTGTTCAGGTAAAGTGGAACCTGCAGACAAAAGGAGTGCGTTGCGAGTTTGTGGGCGGCGGCAGTACAGTAGAGAAGATCCTTAAGTTATATGAAGGCGATACCGGACCGATTCCTCGTCCCAAGAGAGTGAGCGTCGGCTTTTTTGGGCACGTGGGCAATAACATCGTTATCGGTATTAAAGAGTTGCAGCTATTTTTCGCATTTGTCGGCAGTATGGTTTTGGCAGTGGGCGGAGTCCTGCGCAGACCCCGAACCGGAAACTGGCACGATGTTGCGCCGATCATGTCGCGAGCCGGTGCCGACGCTGTGCCGATTGTTGCTCTTATCACCTTTCTCATTGGTTTTGTTATGGCTTTTCAGTCGGCCGTGCAGCTTAAACAATTTGGTGCAAACATATACGTGGCCGACCTTGTCGCACTCTCTATCACACGAGAATTGGGTCCTCTTATGACAGCCATTATTGTTTGCGGTCGATCAGGAGCGGCATTCGCCGCTGAACTCGGGACGATGAGTGTATCAGAAGAGATAGATGCTCTGCGCACAATGGGAATTGGGCCCCTCAGATTTTTGGTATTTCCGCGGGTGCTTGCGCTGTTTCTTGTCGTGCCAATCCTCACGTTGATGGGCGACCTTTTTGGTATTCTGGGAGGACTGCTAGTAGGTGTTGTAAATCTTGACCTTACAATTATCGGTTATCTTAACCAGACCGAGCGTGCACTTGGCATCTGGGACGTGGCGCAAGGTTTGGTCAAGGCCTGTGTTTTCGGTACTGTTATCGGGCTAATTTCGTGCTTACAGGGATTGGCAACTACCGGCGGCGCAGAGGGCGTAGGACGCAGAACAACAACCACCGTGGTTCAGTGTTTGTTTGCGTTGATTTTGATTGACGCGGCGTTTACCATGGCCTTTCACGAGCTTGGATTATGAGTACGCCGCTTATTACTGTAGAGAACCTGACAATGGGTTGGGGGGAAATGGTTCTACTTGATAATGTGTCATTCAATGTAGCGCGGGGCGAAATCTTTGCCATCCTTGGTGCGAGCGGTTGCGGCAAGTCAACACTACTTCGCTACCTGACCGGGCTGGACAAGCCGATGTCAGGAACCGTTCAAATAGAGGGAGTGGGAACACCTACCCTTGAGGTCGGGCGCCCGGCGTATGGCGTCATGTTCCAGTCAGGCGCGCTGTTCGGCTCAATGACTGTAGGCGAAAACCTGGCGCTTGCGCTAACTGAGTGGACCGGGTTGCCGCATGAGGCAGTGTCCGCTGTTGTGCGTGCAAAGCTGCGTCTTGTGGGCCTTGGGGGCAGCGAGCATCAACAACCGTCAGCGCTCTCAGGAGGAATGAAAAAGCGTGCTGCAATAGCCCGTGCAATGGCACTTGAGCCGAGTCTTATCTTTCTCGATGAGCCTTCATCCGGTCTAGATCCTGTGAGTGCAGTGGAACTTGATGAACTCATTCTAACACTGAATAAAGATTTGGGACTTACTGTCGTGCTTGTAACCCACGAGTTAGCAAGCATCTTTAAAATAGCAACACGATGCATACTACTCGACCGCGCAACAAAGAGTATTTTGGCTCACGGAGATCCGCATCAGCTCCGCGATAAAAGCGAGCTTTTGGAAGTACGGCATTTCTTTAACCGGACAAGCCCTGGACGAACCGGAAAGGATGTGTAATGGGTAACTCACAGAATCATTGGAAACTCGGCCTATTCGTCGTAGCCGGAACAGCTTTGGCACTGACCGCAGCCGCACTGCTCGGTGTTCGCAGTATGCAAAAAAAAGTCGGACTTTACGTTTCCTATTTCGACGAATCGGTGCAGGGCCTTGAGGTAGGCTCTCCCATTAAATTTCGAGGTGTAACAATCGGTACAATAAGGCAGATCCATGTCGCACCGGACCGCCGCCACGTTGAGGTGGAGAGCGCACTCGGCGTAGAGGAGCTGACGCGGCTTGGTCTCGACATTGCCAAAGACAAGCCGCTATTTGGTACTCCTAAGACGCTTCAGATGTCTGCAGACCTGCGCATGCAACTGGCATCCGGAGGACTGACCGGCGTAAAGTTTCTTGAACTCGATTTTTTCGACGTTACTCGATACCCGCCGCCGGTTCTCCCTTTTCCGGTTCCGAATAACTACATTCCCACTGCTTCTTCAATGATGAAGAGTCTTGAAGACTCGATTATTCTTATTGCGGACCGCTTGCCGGAAATTGCCAAGCAGGTAGAATTTATCGCGGGAGATATCCGCCTTATTGTAAAAGATGTGAGTGAACAGATGATACCAAATCGTATTACCTCCACTTTCGACAAGATGGACAGTCTTCTCGATACTGCGCAACAGGCACTTATTC
Source organism: uncultured Myxococcales bacterium (assembly GCA_964458775.1). GTDB lineage: Bacteria > Myxococcota_A > Polyangia > JAAYKL01 > JAAYKL01 > CAYWLQ01. The sequence continues at coordinate 4,978 of CAYWLQ010000222.1, forward strand.
AAACAGACGTCAAGAAGCTATCAAAGAACGCAAATCAGATGCTATATAGTGTAGACAGCGCAGCAAAACAACTGGATAGAATAATATCGCGTCTTGATCGGAAAGACGGTTTGGTTGCAAATATTGAGAATACATCAGGTCATTTGAATCATATACTCGCTGACATTGATCGAAATGACGGTCTTATTAAAAGTCTGGAGCGCGCTAGCGATTCTATTGGCGACACTCTGCGCAATGCGGAGGGAATCGGCGGCAGGCTTTCGGATACCTTAGAGTCGTTGCAAACTCTAGCACGATCAATGCGCAAGCTTACCGAGGCGCTCGAACAAGATCCCGACATGCTGCTAAAAGGCCGCAGTCCTGAGAGGAAATGATGAACACTTCACATGCATACACAATCTTGCTATGTGCTCTTACCGGGTCGTTAACGCTCGGTTGTGCTCTTCTTTCTAAGGGCGATCAGGGAGCCGCGCGTTTTTTCGTTATTGAGCATGTACCCCGCGTTTCAGGTACAGACCCAGTGCAAGCAGACAAGATACAAACCAAAAAAATGAACCTCAGGTTGGGTCGCGTCACTGGAGCTCTTCATTTAGAAGAACGACTTGTTTATCGCGACTCACAATACGAACTTGGCTATTACCGTGAGCGGCGATGGACTGAGCCTCCGGATATTTTTCTCGAACGACTGCTAGCACGTTTACTGTTTGAAGATCTGGGTCTTTCGCGTGTTGTCGGCGGGGTCGGACCTACACTTGAGGTACGGCTTACTGCTTTTGATGAAATTCGCGTTCCCACAAGATTTGCGCGTGCACGGGTGGTTGCTAGACTGCACGACGAGCGCTCGGTTTTTTGGGAGGAAACGTTGACTGCCGAGATTCCTATTGTTGTGAATGATAGATCAGACCTAGTAACAGAAACAGTGAAAGCGCTTGGTTTGGCCATGCAATCCGTCATTGACCAAATTGCTGAACGCGCAGTAAAAGAACTCGACAAAAGACAGCTTGCCGGAAAGACCGGTTCACAAATCTCACCTCGAATACAAACTGTTGCAAGTCCCAAGTAACAGACTTCTGCGTTCCAATTGCATCTATTAAAGGGATAATCTATTCTCTTAAGACAATACTAAATCTTGTTTTTCAAGATACAATATATCTAGTTCTGCAAAACCGAAATAACGTTCATTACTTTATTGCAGTAGTGTCCAATACACAGAAATACGTGATAGGGCTATTTTGAAATCATTGGATAAATTGGTCATTCCCGCGAAAGCGGGAATCCAGGTCAGTCTGTTTCTAGATTCCCGCATGCGCGGGAATGACGGGT
>CAYWLQ010000223.1:0-6251 GCA_964458775.1 uncultured Myxococcales bacterium
ATAGGTAAAATTCCGGCATCTGTTTTAATTGCTGCATCAACTTTTTCTCCTGATTGAAACATTGCCTCCTCCTATTACCGCTGCACACTTTCCTACCTTTACTTTTTTACCGAGAGCAACATCTCTCAGCATATCTGTCCCTCTTAAAACTTTGGAATTGTCTTCCCCCGAAATGTTAAGTTCGCGACTTTTATGAAGACCTGTTGCTATAAAAATTTTTTTGTATTGTTGAGCGGCGAGATCAGAAATTGAAATGTCTTTTCCGACTGTTACATTGGTTTTGAGTTCAACTCCAAGGGACAAGATATAGTTTATATCTCGGTCAACTGCTTCCGACGATAGCCTGTAATCAGGTACACCGTATCTCATCATGCCGCCCGGTTTAGGCATGGATTCAAAGACAGTAACAAAACATCCTGCTTTGGCTAAGAAATAGGCTGCTGACAAACCTGCAGGACCTGAACCGACAACAGCTACCTTTCGAGAAGAATCCAAAACAAGGGGACTAGTTGCTCGTTGTTCTTCAATTTGTTGTTCAAAATCAGCAACATATCGTTTGATTGAGCGAATAGATACCGGTTTGTCTCTTTCACCTCTATAACAGGCATCTTCACAAGGATGTGCGCAAACGCGACCGCAAATAGAAGGCAAAGGAAGGTCTTTTCTAATTAAATCAAGGGCTTCTTTGAATTTTCTTGCTTTTGCAAGAGCAATATATCCCTGAGTGTGAACATGCGCCGGGCAAGCGTTCTTACACGGAGCTGTTCCTGTTTTTGTTATCGCAAAAGCGTTGGGGGCGGCCTGAGGGTATTGTTTATAAACAGCTTTCTTGTTTGACATTCCCAGTTCAAAAGAATTGGAGAGGTCAACTGTGCAAACGCTTACACATTCTCCACAAGAAGTGCATTTCTTTATGTCAATAAATCTCGGTTTTGTTTTAAGATGTGCAGTAAAAACCGGAGATTCTCCTTCAAGTTTTTCAATATATGTATTTGTAAGTATTTTTATATTCGGATTCATTCCTATCTGGACTAGTCTAGGAGAAATGGTACACATCGAGCAATCATTTGTGGGAAAGGTCTTGTCTAGTTGCACCATTCGGCCGCCGACCGCTGATTCTTTTTCTACAAGATACACATAGAAGCCGGCATCTGATAAATCCAGAGCCGCCTGCATTCCTCCTATTCCTCCGCCCACTACCAAAACACTTCCGTTTTCAGCTTTCAACGCATAACTCCTTTTGCGCGAAGCAGCGGACGAGGATCAACAAGGTGACAACCAAGCCACTGAGACTGCTTTTCTAAATTGAGACAAAGTCCTACCAACTCTGTAACGTAAAGTGTCGGAATAAGATGAGTATCAGCCTTTTTACGCCTCATGTTCCACATGGTAGAATCCAAACTTCCGTGACACATAGGACAGGAGGTAACAATAATATCTGCACCCCACTCAACAGCTTTTATCAACAGCTTTGAACTCATTGTTTCTACCAATTCCGGATGAGATAAAGTATGCGGTCCTCCGCAGCAATCTGTTTTATATGACCATGGAACTGATTCTGCTCCGCAAGCAGATATTATGTTGTCGATTTCGCAAGGATTTTCCGCATCCGGTGCTTCAGATATATTTAAGGGACGAGTAAGCAGGCATCCATAATAGGGAACGGCTCTAATGCCTTTTAGAGAATTTTGAGTCTTTGATCTGATTTTATTTGTGATTTCTGAGGTAGATAGGAGGTATACCATAGAAACTACATCTGTAACTTTTTCCGGAACTCCCTCAATGCCTGTTATCGTTCCTGAATTTATTAGATTAGAAGCCTTTTTTAAATTGTTGAAACATGATGCACATGACACTGTTAGTTGTTTTTTGTTTTTTGAAGCTGAAGCCAAATTTTTTGCACTCAGCTCAAATGCAAGATCTCCTCCTACTGTATGTCCTGGGGTTGCTCCGCAACAGCTCCAATCAGTAAGCTCTGTTAACTTTATTTCCAGAGCCTTACATACTTCAAGAGTTGAAAGATGTTGATCTCGCGCAGAAGAATGGGATGCGCATCCGGGAAAATAGTTAAAATCGTAATCCAAAACCGCTATTCCTTTGTAGTTCTCCTCAGCATATGTCGACGTATGGTTGCTGACACTTCTTTTCGACGGCTTATTTTTTTAACAAATAACTTTAACTTACCTTTAAAAAACATTGTAATTCCGAGCCAAAACAGCTCAAAGTATGTTCCGGTTTTTATTTTGAATCTACGAGCGGTATCCAACTCATTTAATCTGCCGTATTTTTCTACTGATAGTAAAAAAGAATTTGCAGCAGCAACAGAACGATTGTCAATGGGGTTATTTTTTCCTTCCAAGATGAAAATTCGACGAAGACCGTCCTGAACTTTGCAAGGATCAACGCCGGCAGGACATCGTGAGGAACAAGTATGACAGGAGGTGCACAACCAAATAGTCCTAGAATTTAGCAGCTCATCTTTTTGGTCCATTTGCATTAAACGAATAATTTGATCGGGTCGAAAATCTTGCGCTTCGGATATTGGACACCCTGAAGCGCACTTATGACACTGTAAACAAAATGATACAGATGAAGTTTTTTTTAGCTTTTCAAAAGACTCGTTCATTTAAAATTAACCGTTTTGTTGTCAAATTGAATAACTCTAAACAACGTGGTGAGGAATATCTCCAAACGAATCATAAAGCAAGCTTATGAAACAACTCTCAATAACAGTAGTACAATTATTTTGATTATAACAAGGACAAATGCGGTGAGTTGCGCCTACAATAATTACGATATGTTATGAATGGGCGGTTCACTGTTCCTGCCTTGTATCTTTATGTGAATAGAGTCTGCTTTTTCGCAAGACCTCAATCGAATAGTATTTCTTGAGGTATGTTGATTGGCAGAGTCAAAGATACACCATCGCAGCCTTTGATAAAACCGGAGCCGGAATTGAAGGTTTGGCAAATAGAAACCCTTGTCCAAAATGAGCACCTGCATCAATTGCCGCAGATAACTCATCAGGGGTTTCAATACCCTCAACAACAGTTTGAGCTCCCAAATCTGAACACAATCTAATCGTAGCCTTTAGTAAAGTCTGAAGACGCCGATTGATAGAAATACCCATTATCATTTGCCGATCAATTTTAACAATTTCAGGAGATAAATCGGCAATATATTTTAAATTTGAGTATCCTGACCCTAAATCATCAACAGCCAAACACATTCCTTTGAAACGAAGTTCCTGTAGAACGCTTTTGTAATACTGAAACTTGGATAGAGGCAAGGACTCGGTGATTTCCAAATAAACAGTATTGGAATGAGAGAAAATTGCATCATCAGGTCTTACCAGCCATCCCTCATCAAACTCTCTTGGATGAATATTTAAAAACAGGCGTTCATTTGGGCATGAATCTGATGCCATTACACGAAGAGCCCTACCCAGTTTTCCGCACATTTTTTCTGATACAGAACGCTCAATAAGACCGTAGGGGTCAGAAATGTCCGGTACTGAGCTTCTTACCAAAGATTCATAGCTAAAAATCTCTCCCGATACAAGATCTACTACAGGCTGAAATACTACCCATATATTCTTTTCCAGAAGTGCTTTTTCAATTAGATACATTAGCTTCCATTTTTAACAACATTCACTAAAAGCATTTTAACAACGAGAGCAAGCTATTGCTATCAGTTTTTGTGTAAAAATTCTAACATGCTGAAACCGATAGCAATTTCGAACGGATGAAATATCGTCTAAGTTAATAGTGTGGCAAATATCGGCAATTTTAGAGAAGTTGCCCATTATGTTACTACGGTCAAATGGTAAATAAACAGAAGTATTACCAAAATTTATGCTGATTCATAACAGTACGTTCATATTCAACAAAGGATGGGTGTGGTAATTTTCTTGTTGAAAACAGTTCATCCCGGAACTCTTTTTACTATTCCGTCAGAGATCAATTGATGAAGTTCATGAAGCAGTCGAGCTTCATCCGGATCAATTTGTCCGTCTTCATTTGCTTGAGCTATAATCTCTTCATACTCAGATGCTGTTATTTCCAAATCCTCAATTGCTTTTTTTATTAGGGTTTCGAGCTTCTTTCCTTCTGAAGTGACTTTATGACGCATAGTAAATCCTCGTTTTCTGTCATGTTGACGCGGTCATCTTTTCACTGCTTGAAATATCTAATCATGATTATATGATATCTACGGTTAGCAAATCGGTCAATGATTCTAATTTTATTAGAATAGATTTGTTGAGTACAGATCTATTTTGAATTCGCTCAAATTCCAAACAATGAATAATAAAAGCAGCATTGCATTGCTTTGCATCGTAAAGTATATGCTTTGCAGAATTATTCTATAGGAGCTTTCAGTGGTTATAAAACTCGGTTTTAATAATGAAAAGTACTTGGAAGAACAACGTGCCGCAATAATGGAGCGTGCTGCCAAATTTGATAATAAGCTTTATTTGGAGTTCGGCGGTAAGCTGCTTTTTGATTATCATGCATCACGAGTGCTTCCGGGGTTTGATCCTAACGTCAAGATGCGTTTGCTGCTCGATTTAAAAGAGCAAACAGATATTATTTTGTGCATTCATTCCGGTGATATTGAACAGAAAAAGATGCGGGCGGATTTTGGAATTACCTACGATGCTGACGCAATGAAGCTTATTGATGATTTAAAGGATATGGGACTTGACAATCTGGCGGTAGTAATAACACGATTTGATGACCAACCGGGGGCCGTTCGTTTTAGAAAAACCTTGGAAAGAAGAGGGGTTAAGGTGTATTTGCACCGCAAGGTAAACGGTTATCCTTCAAATATTGAGTCAATTGTTTCTGATGAGGGTTACGGTGCTAATCCCTATATTGAAACCACAAAACCGTTGGTGGTAGTTACCGGACCGGGACCGGGCAGCGGCAAACTGGCGACATGTTTGGGACAGCTCTATCATGAGCATAAAAGGGGGATGAAAGCCGGATATGCAAAATTTGAAACTTTTCCGATTTGGAATCTTCCTCTCAAGCATCCGGTAAATGTTGCATATGAGGTTGCCACTGCTGATCTAATGGATGTTAATCTAATTGATTCGTTTCATTTAGAAGCATACGGCAAAAGCGCTGTCAATTACAATAGAGATGTAGAAGCGTTTCCGTTGGTAAAGGGAATACTCGACCGAATTATGGGAGGTCAATCACCCTATTCCTCACCCACTGATATGGGGGTCAATCGAGCAGGATTTGGTATTGTTGACGATGATGCAATAAAAGAAGCGTCGCGTCAGGAGATTATTCGTCGCTATTTTAGATATGCGTGCGAATACGCCATGGGGTATTCCAGAAAAAGTACAGTAGAAAGAGCTGAGTTGATAATGCAATCAGTGTCCGCATCATCGACAGATCGAGTGGTAGTAGTGCCGGCACGAAAAGCGGCTGAAGCAGCTGAGTCAGATGGAAAAGGACATGACGGTTTCTATTGCGGAGGTGCGATTGAGCTTGAAGACGGTACGATCATTACCGGCAAGAACTCATCGCTCATGCACGCTGCTTCCGCTCTTATAATGAACGCGATCAAGCACTTGGCAGGTATTCCTGACCAAATTGATTTGTTGCCGCGAATAATAGTTGAATCCGTATCAACACTTAAGCGAAATGTAATGAAACAGAAATCGCCGAATTTAAACCTTCAAGAAATGTTGATAGCGTTGGCCATATCTGCAACATCAAATCCTTCAGCACAGTATGCGATGGATAAGTTGAAAGACCTAAAAGGTTGTGATGTTCACCTAACTCATATTCCCACCAAGGGTGATGAAGAGGGACTAAGACGTTTAGGTGTTCACGTAACAAGCGATCCCCAATTTGCAACTAGACATCTATTTGCAGGATAGACTGTCAAATACCTTTTGGGACCAAAGGGTTAGGACAAATCAAGGCAATTTCTGATGTATTTTGAGAAGTTACCTTAGGTTGGGGCATTTCGATGCCGGTATTTTAGGTGTGTTATTTTAACTGTTTAAAATTGTTAGGGTTGTTGTAAATAGATGTTAATTTTTTGTTCTATTACGAATGCGCATCTTTACAAAAACCTCCCCAAATCTGTTTTGACTATACTTTAATAGAAAAGACAAAGAAAAAAGAAACAGCTTGTACTCGTTATTACTCAGGAGTAATAGACCGTTATTAGTGTATTTTCCTGACTTCGACTGTTGATCATCACATCACTTGCGTAAGTTGCTGAAAAAA
>CAYWLQ010000224.1:0-6246 GCA_964458775.1 uncultured Myxococcales bacterium
AGGGTATAGCGCCAACTCTATGGCCGGAACTATGATTCACGAAATAGGTCATACTCACGGTTTACCCCATGCGCCGTGCGGCAATCCTGACGCGCCTGACCCCAACTTTCCCTATGCAGGAGGTTCGATAGGCATATGGGGATATGACCTTCTCTCAAAAGCTCTAAAAGATCCGTCAAGGGAAAAAGATTTTATGAGTTACTGTTCGCCCACATGGTCCAGTGATTATTTCTTCGGCAAACTTTTGGACTGGATACAAAGAACCAACGCTTTGCCGATGATAATGGGAGAAACTACCTATTGGCGTTCGCTACAAATGAGTCTTCAAGGAACTGTTTCGGTGGGAGGAGTATTTGAACTAAGCATTCCTCCCAGCGGAGACAAAGTAGAGGTAGTTTTGTACGATATAGACGAAACCCCGGTAGGCAAAGTCAACGGCTATATAACCAGAACCGATCTAGGCGGCGGTCTGATATTATTTGAAGAGCCGTCACCTGACATATTCTACGTAGGATTGTCAGACGGAGAAATACTTCCCCTTTAGACAAAATCAGACCTGTGCTTCCTCTTCTACCGCAACGGCATTCGCTTGAAATCTTGTTAGTTTCACAAAGACGGAGGATCAATTATTTTGTGCTTTCGACGCAACAGCTGTTGTCTGTTTGCTCCTTTTTGACCGAGCACTATCAGCGGAATGCCGATTGAGATTTGTAATAGGCATACCGAAAGCAATGCAAACCCGCCGGCTCTTAGGCTTCTGCTGCGCTTATATGGATCATATCCATAGGCTTCCTCATCATGACCCAATGATTCAAGAAACGCAGTTCCAAGGAGAGCCGCAGCGGGTGCTCCGCTAAGGACACCGAAAAACAACAAGGCAATGCCGGCTCCTCTCAGATTTTTGTAGTGTTGATATTTTTGGGGAGAAAAATCTCTGCCTTCTATTCTCATTACATAATTCAAACGGTCCCTTTGTGCTTGGTTACGACGACGCTCTTGTTCTTTCTTACGAAATTCATAAATCTCCTCCGGCCAGTATGGACATGTAGCCGGTGTGCATTCATGTTCTATTGGCCCGACCGATTTTGGCACAACGGCTTCTTGTGTTAAAGGAGCGGTTGTTTCATCAGCCTCAGCAATGGTGACTATTAGAAAGACTGCAAGCATTAAACATAGCGTTATGTACTTTCGCAAAGAAACCTCCTGTTATTTGGAGTCGGCGATATCCGAAAGCAATGCTTTTAAAAAGGTATAGAATTTTTCCACCGAAGATATGCTTACTCTTTCAGAGGGAGAGTGCGGAGCTTCTATGGTAGGACCGAAAGATATCATGTCCATACCGGGAATATTGTCTCCTAGTATTCCGCATTCTAGGCCGGCGTGAATTACCTCTATCTTGGGTTTTGTTTTGTGAGTTTGTTCCCATACCTTGCATGCTCGATGCAGAATAGGCGATTCCATATTCGGCTTCCAGCCGGGATATTCACTTAATTTTTCAAAGTCGGCACCTAAAACAGCTGCGCATGCCTCTATCTTTGTTGCAGCCGCCAAAACAGCTTCACGCACAGATGATCTGGAGCTGTTTAAAAAAGTAAATTCATTTTCGTTACATCTAACTCTCGCCAAATTGTTTGAGGTTTCAACTACATTGGGCATGTCTCTAATTAGAGACATTACACCGTTTGGAAATATCAAACAACCTGCGGTAATTGCTCTAAAAGAATCCTTAGTCAGTACAGTGGAAGGAAGATTTTCAGAAGACAAAGCAGTAACGCGAAGCCCCGGTTCGTAGGAGCCGTATTCTTTTTGAAAAGCCGATTCCATACGCGATACTATATCAATTACAGAAGAGCATTGTTCATCAGGTACAACAATGCTTGCCAAAGCTTCCCTAGGAATGGCGTTGTGTTTGTCACCACCGATAAACCAAGACAGCTCTGTGTTTGTCTCTTTTTGCAATTCCCATAAAAGTCTCGCTGCTAAAACAATCGCATTGGCTCTGTTCTGAACAATATCAACACCGGAGTGACCGCCCCGAAGTCCGGATACTCTAATTTCAAAGGAAGTTCGACTATTTTCTACCGGTATTCGTTGGACGGTAAGAGTAGTAATGCTATCCAAGCCTCCGGCGCAGCCGACGCAAAAAACGCCGTCATCTTCGGAGTCCAGATTTAATAGTATGCGACCGTCAACAAAATCAGAAGTAAGTGCTTTTGCACCTGTCAAACCTGTTTCTTCCTCAACGGTAACAAGAATTTCTATAGGACCGTGAACAAAATTTTTGTCTTCCATCAAAGCAAGAGATGCAGCCAAGCCGATGCCGTTATCGGCACCGAGGGTCGTATGATTGGCGGTAATCCAATCACCTTCCCTAACAATCTCCACAGCGTTTTTGAGAAAGTCAAAATCAAAGTCTTTGTCTTTTTCGCACACCATATCCATATGGCTTTGCAAAACAGTTGTCGGCGCTGTTTCAAAGCCCGAAGATGCCGGAATAGAAACAGCAATATTGCCGAGAGCATCTTGTTTGCCTGAGCATCCGGCTTCCTTCGCCCAAAGCAAAATCGCCTCGCTAAGAGCTTTCTCGTTTTTCGAACCGTGAGGAATTAATCTTATCTTGTCAAAATATTGCCACAACTTCTGTGGAGAGAGAATATCGAGTTGGTTTGTCATCGCAGAACTCCAATCGACATCTGAAATATCATCTCTATTTCTTTCTGACTACAGGATATTTGTTTGTATTTTGCTATGCAGAGTGTAAATGTTTCCATATTCCATTCAACCCACATGTACAGCCTAGGTGACACCATGCATTTACCCCATTGTTATTTGTAAAATGCACCACGTAACGCGGAGCAATAGTTGCCAAGAGTACATGCTGATCAATGGGGAGGTGATTTAAAGGGTCAATGTACTTGCAACCTATTGCTCAGGCAGCTCTTAACGACCGGTTTCGAGACTAGGATTGAGAACTGTCATAAACCAAGGTGCCGGATTTTCGCAGTCTTCGCAAAACAATGCCAGGACCCATATTCCCTCACTTGTAATTCCGGGAAAGAAACCGCCATTAACAGATAACAACTCTGATAGTTCTATACTGGCAGATACCGTATCTAGATTTCTTTCATACCATGCATCATGGATGCTCTCCAGCTTCAAAAAATTCTCTTCAAGATCGTGTAAGGTCATTTCATAATGGGCAATTACAACTCTATTAATTCTGGTATGCACAAACTCATTTCCCATGCTGTTAAAATTTAAGTTTTGCCAATCAACAACGATATTAGAATTGCCTATAGGCAGGTTGAGATATTCGCCGCTCTTCAAATCAACCTTATAAGTAAGATACGCAGACTTATATGTTAGGTCTATTTGAGTTTTTTCGGTATTCGCAGATAATGTAAACAACTGAATCATCCTTGTTCTTTTGCCCGGTTCTACCCCCGTTTGCACGCTAAGCATATGAGTTACTGACTCAGGATTGTAACTGTCGCTTTCAGCATTAAAAAAACTATTTCTCAAAGCAATATCATCGGGATCAGTTATGGGATTTCCTAAAAAAGTAAACCCTAAGAGATTTGCTTCTAAAACTTCATTATTTGTTTCAACGGACAAAGCACCGACAAGATGACGACGATCCAAAGAATCATTGTTGATCTGATACGTAAGTTCATCCTTAGTCAGCCTCCACATGCTAACCAAAGCCATGTCAATATCTAGCAACGGGTCTATTTTTCTACCTAGTAAATCGTTGTTTAATCGGCTCCAGTTAAAAACAAGATCCACGATTTCACTATTTCCCTTAACCTGAATAACCGGCATTTCTATTGTACTTTTAAAAAAGTAGTTATGAAAATCCTTCAGAAAAACAAAAATTGTCGATTCATATGCACTCTCAGAAGAGAAATCGCTTATGTTGCATTCATTAGAATCCATTTCGACTTCAATAGAACTTGATTTATAAGGCAGACAACTGAGTCCAAAACAGCAACAAATCAATATAACAGTAAGTATCTTGAACACGTTTATCATTTCTATCGCTACTACAAATTCCCAACAACCAACAAATAACATGGGCGGTCAATGTTATTTTGTTTATATTTTCAATATCGATATGGCACGCCGTACAGAGTCGGGCGCCAGTTTGCATATCCCAAACCGTTTACCGAAATGTCACGTACGAGTATGTTATTGGAAGTAATCTCATGTATTACTCCTGCAGCAGAATATGTTATCAAAGTATTTCCATTTGAAAGGCGTTGCACATCTCCAAGTGCAATACTTATTGCGCCTCCTTTGTAGCTCCAAACCTTTTTGGATTCTTTAGCCTCATAATCCAATGACAACTCGATCGCTTCCGAGCTTTCCAAATCGAAAACATCTGTTTCATCGCTCAGGTTCTCTCCCTCGTTGCTGAAAAATACTATGTTGCCGTTATCTAAAAGCTGATGCCCGTGTTGTCTGTTCCACATTACACCCCTAAAATCTCCTTGAGAGTAGCCTTCCAGATTCCATATTAAAGTTCCTTGTGCTCTATCAATCTTAATTATGTTATTTAAGTTGAGACACGATAATGTGTAACTGTCATCGCCAGGATAATAGTGAATGGAATTGCAGTGACTCCAATTGATACCCTCACCGTAAAAATCATCACTTAAATTATAGACAGTACGAGTATCTCCGGATTCCATGCGTTCGACAATCTTGTCTCCATTGTCAGTGTATTCTATATACGCAACAGAACCGTCCGGCAGCACGGTGAAATCGTGGTGTAAATTCACAGCAATTGTCTCTTGAACACCTAAACCGTCCATTCCAATTCTATATAAATATCCGCAGCCGCAACCTACGTTTATGGTTGCAGCCCACATGTATTTTCCATCCACAGACAATCTTGCACGACCAATCCCGTCCATTCTGCCTCCTGATTCCGCAGAACTAAACGGATACCACCATACATAATCACCGTCTTTGTCGAGAATATATGCATAATTGAGTCGCATGCCCGTTGAAGTAACAATAAATCCCTCGGCCGACAATTCCGAATTGTTAACCGATAATTTTTTGTTCGGCAGATTTGTGGGATGTTCGCCTGTTTCAAGCATGAGATCATTGCCCTTGCAGCCGTTAACAACGATACGATAGTGATAAAGTTTGTTCGGTTTCATTCCTAAGAGCAGCGTTCGATAATTGGGCTCGTTTAAGTCAACCGGGGCCACATATTCATAATTCTCATCCAAACCAAATTCAATTGAAGCCGACATAAGCGGGCTAATTGTGGTTGACCATTCAATAATTCCCACCGTGCCTATTGCCGAACTAGTTTCTGCTTTTGTCAGAAAAATTGCTGACGGATCACAAACAGAATCCGATTCTGTATTAAAATCTATATTTGGGAAATCAGAGAAATAATCTACCCGGTTCGGCTCCACAGCACAACTAGACACAAGCAAGATAATCATTATTGCGCCAAATATTTGGGTGTTATTAATAATCATGCACTGGAGAATCGATCATTTAATTAGGACTGCTTATTTTATGGTCGGAGTAGTCCAGTTGATTGCAGCCGAATAGTTTAGGTCAAAATTGCTTGCTGAAGGCTTAATCTCAATATTGGTATTTGCATTGGCATTACCCTTTAAGAATTTATCTACAAACGCATTGACGGAACTTGTTTGGCTTGACGCCGCCTGGCAATGAGCGTGGCCTCCAGTAAAATCCATTCCAATACGGTCCTCAATTCCCATTGCTTTCCATACTTCTTTTGCAGCCATCATAGCTTTATATCCCGATTCATCTCCCAACCATTCATACGGAGGGTTCCCAAGAGCAATAACAGCTCTTGGAGCTATCATTGCCACCAACTCATGATGATCGTGGGGCAGGCTGTTCTGATTGAGGGTTTTCATGGATTTCTTGAACCATCCGTAGTTTGTATTATCGATTTTCTCTACATTAACGCCGGTTCTTGTTGTAAAAGCCTGCGAAAGTCTCCAAGAATTAATACCTCCTCCGCCTGATTCCTGTGCAATAGTTAGTGCAACTCGTTCGTCGAGAGCACCTCCAAACAAAGCCATTTTACCGGCATAAGAACATCCATGGACTGCTATTTTGGTAACATCCGCATTCAACTGTTCTTTTACTTGCACAATACCGTCGATAAGACGACTGATACCCCACGACCAAGCACTGTAGTTGCCGATTTTTCCAAAAAGGTCGGGATATACTTTGTAATATGGGTCGCTA
>CAYWLQ010000225.1:0-6243 GCA_964458775.1 uncultured Myxococcales bacterium
CTTCATCTATCAACTATTGTAATGTCAGAAATATTGTGGATCATTACACATTCGCAAGAAGATATAACTGAGCATCCTTTGTGTAACGTTTTTGAAAAAAAAATAAAGTCAATTATTGGAACCATATCAGTGTCCGAACTTACAGATTCAGTATATGCGTTTCATCACGCAGAACAATCGATACTAAATAACAACATGAACCCTCAGTCGGCTCTCGAAGAGGCACTGATGTCAATAAGAAGTCCATCGCGCAATAAGAGCGCGGGAAGCGGATTTTCCAGATCATGAACGAAAACGAAAATAACCATAAAACCGGAAACAGCGAAAAGAATGAGGAAAGAAGTTCCCCTAAAGCAAACGACAAGCCGAGACGTCGTTTTCCTAAAAGGTATCGTTCTCAGACCCCTAACAATTCGCTGAATAACAAACATACAGACAACCGGCAGGCTATTGTAAATAGTGCCGATGAACCGACGACTCATAAAGATAATCGACACGATAATAATACTGAAAATAATATTGAAAACCAAAATACTACTCCATCTCAACCGCCGACACCTCCTAGAAAGGCTATGGATAGCAGGAATGTCAAGCATGTCGGAAGGCAACATCGCTATAACAAATTGGAACGCAACAATGGAAGAGATCCCGTTTCCCCTAAAAACGCGGATAACCCTAAAGTTAGTCCAAACTCAACCGGTCAACGCCGCACACAAAGAACTGATAATCCAAAGGCAGATAATTTAACACAAAGACCAAGAAATACAAAAACAGGTAACTCTTTTGTAAATAGCGTTTCAAAGAACAACACGAATGATCGAGTTATCCGTACCGGAAATTCATCCGATACGGACAGAAGAAATAACAATATACCAACAAACCGTAATAGAAACAAATCTCACCGCAACAGACCGGAACTTAACCCGAACAGCTACGAATCATCACCAAATAGGAGAAACGGACGTTTTGAAAACACAAATAGTGATTCAAATTACTCCAAACAAGTATATGGAATTGGAGAATCCGGACGATCATCGACTGATAACAAAACAAGCAAGACTGATTCACTGATACCCGCACCTTTTTATGATTCCAACTCATATTACGGAACAGGACAAGAAACCTCCGGTTATGAGGAAATGACCAACGACCAATTGACCTTTCTTAAGAATACAAGTATTGACGATGAAATTGCAGATGATTGTGACGTTGATTTTGTAATTCCTGACAATGCTGTGTTGATGGATGTTGTCGGCATTAGGATACATCATGCTGATCCGGTTCTCATGTTTGATTCTAGAGACGTACATCTCGAAAAGGGAGACCGTGTAGTCGTTGAGACAAAAAAGGGATTGTCTTTGGGTGACGTTCTATTGGGCACTAGGCGACAATATGTAAAACAACACAATCTCCCAAGAATCATACGCAAGATGTCTCATGGTGATTATAGACAAGAAGAAAGAAGTAAAGACAAAGAAAAAATTGCGTATGATTTATGCAAAGAAAGAATTGAATCATTGCGGCTGTCAATGAAACTTGTTGAGGTAGAGTATCTACACGGCGGCAACAAGGCTGTGTTCTATTTCTCAGCGGACGGACGAATAGATTTTAGAGAACTCGTACGAGACCTGGCTCAACGACTTCATACTAGAATAGAAATGCGACAGATCGGAGTAAGAGACGTTGCCAGAATAGTAGGAGGAATTGGAATCTGCGGATGTAGATTGTGCTGCAATCTGTATCTGAGAGAGTTCAAACCTATTTCAATTCGAATGGCAAAAGACCAAAATTTAGTTTTAAATCCACAAAAGGTCTCCGGTGTTTGCGGACGTCTATTATGCTGTCTCACTTATGAAAATGAAGTTTATCAAGATGCTGCTCGAAGCATGCCGAGAATCGGACGAACTGTTAAGACACCGGATGGAGAGGGAAGAATTAGAGACCGAGATGTTTTAAAACGCACAGTTAGAGTTCAAGTTGACGATGAAACAATCCTTAGAGAATATCGAGTCGATCAGATTGTCCTAAAAACCGGCAATGATGATAATGATGATGATAATTTTGATAATGGATTCAACGAATCATCTCTACAAAATCGAAATGAAACAACTTGGCCGGAAGATGATCCCGGCGAATCATTATGACCGGCTTTCTCCTTCCCCCTCTACTTCCAAATTCCAACGCAGCAATTATTGATTCACGTTCAAACAGTGCTGAAATTAGATGGGTTGCGGCAATGGCACTGGGAAGTGTAGATGATGTTTTACAAGAAGAAGCAATAAGAACGCTTCATATACTTTGCAAAGATCCAGTAGCTGCTGTTCGAGCGCAAGCGGCACAAGGGCTTATTGAACAGTGCCGTTGCAAACCCCGCAATGATTTAGAATGGATATATGTTTTAAAGTCCGATCAATCTGCCGGTGTCCGATGTACTGTTGTAGATGCAGCGCTTCAGTTACTTGACAATCCTAGAGATGTCATTCTGTCTCTCATAAAGGATGATGATTCATCTGTCAGAATGTCAGCCGTTGCAGCGTTGGGTGAAATTGGAGACAAATCACTTTTGGAACATGCAAAAGACCTGCTTGAAGACAACGATAAAGAAGTTCAAGTTGCAGCAGCTTTGTCGTTAGCATCTTTGGGTGCCAATGATGGAGAATCTGTACTGCTTAACAGACTCATCGCTCCCAGCGAAGATATCATAAGAGCACTGGGGCTGATTTCTTGTACTAAAGCTGTAGATAGTCTGCGCAAATTGACAGAAAAATGGTTTACACCAATGTCAATTAAAGCTTCAGCTGCTGTATCATTATATGCCTGCATTCCCGGCGTCAGTGAACGACAAACTATTTGTCGTTTTCTCAAAGCAAAAAAGCTTGAAACCGTTATCAGCATTCTTAACGCTTTATATCGCCTTCCCATAAAAGGCTTTACTGCAGAAGTTGCATCATTGGTAACGCAAAAAAATGAAATTATAGCATCTGCAGCGATTCAAACACTGTCAGCATTAAATGAAGTCGATCACTTAGCATATAAAGAATTGTTATCTCTTCGAGATATCCTCGACAGCCCTCTTGCCGAAGAAGCGGCGGAGGCTCTCAGCAACTATACATGAACTTAATGTAAAATCAGGAGAACGCAGAATGCAACTGTTTGATACACACGCCCATTTGGACATGAAAAACACCTCCGTAAAACAAGCAGCAGAATGTATAGAACGGGCGCATTCAGCAGGAGTATCAAGAATAGTCGCCATTGCCGGATCAAATACTCCCGGAAATTACGAGCAAACTTTTGAACTGGTATCTCGATTTACGGGAATTTGGACAGCAGTTGGAGTACATCCGCATGCCGCATCAGAATTCAGCCTCGCCATACAGGACAAAATTTTATTCTCAGCTGACCGAGAGAAAGTTGTTGCCATAGGAGAAATCGGTCTTGACTACCATTACAACTTTTCGGAACCTAAAACACAGAGAACAACCTTTATCAAACAACTTCGTTTGGCTAAAAAAGCAAACCGCAAAGTTATAATTCACACACGTAAAGCCGATGAGGACACTCTCGCTATTTTGCAAGATGAAGGAGCAAATACTTTAGGAGGAGTTATTCATTGTTTTTCGTCAGGAGAAACTTTTGCGGAAGGTGCTTTAAACTTGGGGTTTTATCTGTCTTTTTCGGGAATCATTACTTTTCCCAAAGCTTCAGAAATATGTGCAATTGCACAATCGGCACCTATTGACAGAATTCTTGTTGAAACAGACTCTCCCTATCTGTCACCGGTCCCTCTGCGGGGACGCACCAATGAACCTGCTCATATTGTGCATATCGTTGATAAGCTCACATCACTCCGAAAAATGTCATCAGAAGACATGGCTCAAATACTATTTACCAATGCAAACAATTGTTTCGGCCTATCCGACAACAATAGCTATAATTTGCAACAATAGAGAAATTTTCCGCCAGAGTCGTTGTTTGTTCGCCAATTAATTTTAAGTTCCCATCAACATCTAAAACCATGTAATCATTAGATTTATACTTTGGGTGGTGAGAGATATTGAGAGATATTAGAGCAATATTGGCTGATATTGCGATTAGTCAGATCTCTACTATTTTTCTTCGTGTCTTGACTGAAGAGCGGATAATCGCCATCTTCTGTCACAATCATGGGTTTACTCTTGCCGGAACTCATATCACCCGCAGGTTCTCTGGAAGCCGGAATTCATGCTCTGATTGCCGGGGCGGATGGTGTATATTTTGGTTTAGAGCGTTTTTCTGCCAGACAATCAGCTAAAAATTTAACACCGAAAGATATGAGAAGACTGTCCGGCTTTGCAAAAGAACACGGCAAGAAGCTCTTTTTAGCAGCGAACACTATAATTACCCAAGAAGAACTCTCCGATGTTATGCACCTTATAAAAGAAGCCTATTTGGCTGAGGTAGATGCAATTATTGTTCAGGATTTGGGACTGGCAAGAAAAATCAAGCAAACATTTCCAGATATTAAACTGCACGGATCTACTCAGCTTGCAGTACATACAACAATGGGATTAGATGCTGCCCGCAGAATGTTTATTCGAAGAGTTGTTTTATCTAGAGAGCTTTCTCTTAAAGAAATAGCAGCAATGAAATCATCTTCTCCTGAAGTTGAGAGAGAAGTGTTTATCCATGGCGCTCTGTGTTACGGATTTTCAGGATTGTGTTTGGCATCCTCCCATTTAACGGAACGTTCAGGAAATAGAGGTGAATGCGCTCAGATCTGTCGAAGTTGGTTTGAAAATCAAAACAATACTGACAAGAAAAAAGGATACTTCTTTTCCGCAGCAGATCTTCATGTTGGAACATTGATTAGGAAGCTGGCCGAATCAGGCGTGTCAGCACTAAAAATTGAAGGACGACTAAAAAGCGATCCATATGTTTTTAATACCACAGCTTATTACAGAGCACTGCTGGAAGGTGACGACGAAAAAGCAGCACATTACCAAGAGAAAAGTTCTGTTTGTTTTGCACGTTCACAAACTTCGGGCTTTTTAAAATCAATAAAACACAGTTCCCTCATCAATGCAGACTATCCGTCGCATCGTGGAATTCCCGGAGCTGTCGTTCTATCAATTAATTCAAATAAAATGCGTATCCGAGCTCTTACTAATTTGAGTTCAAAAGATCGACTTTTCAGAATACCTGTCAGCCCCCCTGATGACGGTGAGATTATCGTCATGACAACCTTTGTTAAATTTGGCAGACGAGTTAAAGAAATCGAACCAGGCGATATAGTAGAAATTGATCTAATAAAAAAAATAAGAATCGGCGATATTTTAGTAAAGACATTGTCCCACAACATGCATCTAAAGACACCTACAAGCAGCTGCAGATCTGAACATAAAAGATCATTTCCGCTTTTCGTTTTTGTGGAAGAAGGTCATTTAAGATTAAAAACTCAACTGATGCAACACACCGTTGAGGAGTCTTATCCTGTTACTGTTGAATGCAGCATTGGGGAGAGTAGTTTCGATAGTATTTTAAAACAACTATTTGCAGAGTCAAAAGACAACGCATTTTGTTTAATTTTGAACAATTGTGAACTAGCCGTTCCCTACAACATTTTTGTTCCTCCGTCTCAACTAAAACGAATTCGCAACGACTTTTACAGCAAAGTTAATGAGACATTAATAACCTCAACAAAAAACAAAATAGCTAATATGGATTTTAGCCAAGGCTCTATCAAACAATATTTGTCTATCTATGACTTAGCTTTGCCCCAAAGATCATCGATCAGATACAAAAATGATTTCATGTTCATAACCGAAAACGCAATAGGCGAAATTAGCGATTGGCCGAAAATAGATAATCACCGCTACTTGTCTCTACCTCCTGTAATGTTCAGAGAACAAACAACAATTGATACTCTTGAGCAACAGCTGACAACTGACATCAACGAACAAATTAGAGTCGGCTTAAATAACATTTCACATTTGAGCATTGCTGATAAATGGAGCCGTTTTAACAATGTATCGTTCTTTATCGACTATGGACTATATACAGCAAACATGGAAACACTGTTGTATTTTTCAAACAGTGTCAAGAAGTTAAACGGTGCTTATTTGTGGATTGAAGCAAACCAAGAACAAATTTACAATCTACAGTTACAAATTGGAAAATATCTTAAACAGATGCCTCAAGGATTAAGCGTCATCGACAACAAATACTTGTTTCCCATGTTTATCAGTCGAATCTGCTTTCATA
>CAYWLQ010000226.1:0-6237 GCA_964458775.1 uncultured Myxococcales bacterium
ACGTAGGCTTTCGACAGGTACTTTGAGGAGGGCGTTTATTTTACCTACAGCCTCGCTGACCGGTGCTTGGCCGGTGAAGTTTGTCGCCGGCGAGTGGGACAATGAGGCGGATGAGAATGTCATTGAGTCGGTGACGTTGGCTTATGATTTTTTTGAGTTGATGTAATACAAATCTATTTTTGGAAAATATTTTTTATGCTACGATATTTCTGCTTCTCGAGAATTTAAAATTTGCTACTCGCGAAGTATTTTTGAAGATTAAGATGTTGGGCCCCAGAACGACAATGATTTCAAGGTAACCGAATGATGAACTGCAACACTGGCGAGATCTTAAGGCGACCTCTGTCGCCAGCCGAATCCTTCGCCTTTCAGGCGAAGGTCGGTCGGTTGTGAAGTGATTTTTATAATGAGGGATAATAATGGCAATGAAATTTATATATTGTTCAATTTCTTTTTTAATCGTTTTCTCTGCTTTCAATGCAAATAGTCAGACTGCAAATAGTATAATAGCAGCGACATCTCATGAGGATTATCGCGAAAAAAATTCCGACAGTGATAAGAAACTTGAAGAATTAGGAGCAACTTATGGCCACAAGATAAAATCCATTTTCATGGAAAAATGGATATTGCCATCTGCCCTCAGCACTGAAGAATTGGAAGGTCTAACAGCAAAAGTTAACATGAAATTTAATCTTGATATGTCAATCATATCCACAAGTATTATAAATTCATCAGGAAACAAGCTTTTTGACGATTCTGTTCTGGGGGCAATTGATAGAGTTCGAAAGGAATCTCCATCTTTACCCAGTCCACCAGAAGAAATTGAAGCTAACGTATTCGGAGGAGGAATCAATGTAAAATTTAAAGGAGCCGAAGGTATAAATTATTGCAAATCCGCAGATTCCAATTCACTTTCGGGGAATTCACAAAAATCTGTCGAAAATATTCAGCCGACCGTCCAAAGCAAATCAGACTCTGCAGAGAATATTGACAAAAGTCCCGTTAAAAATATCAATACAACAGCCGACGAGGTTGCACTAAATGGAGAATTTTCAATACAGCAGCCGCCCGTTTTAATTGGTGTGTCTAATGATATAAATAGATTTATGACCAATTGGCCCTGTGTCAGAGTTAATTTCACGCCGGGAAATATTCTAGACTATCGTCGTGATATGTTTTCTGTTGAATCACGTATTGTACGGATATCTTCAGTGTCTGACGGTTATTTTGTGCTATACAATAACAGTTGTATACCTATTGACCTCCGCCCGACTTCTCAAGGTATGTTCATGAACGGTGCATACCCGGTTCTTCCTGGACTTACATGGCAATTCAAATCCTCTGGGATTATATTTACAAGTGCAGGTCATATATTTGAGACAATAATGCAAAATGCCACTATTGAGTTTACATCCGACGGTCCAATATTTCATGGTATAAAATCTGACACTTATGACACAAACAAAGCTTATGAAACCCGTTTCAATTCAGTCGAGTATAATTATGATAAGATTGCAATATTCACTTCAAGGGATGAGCATGGTGAGATGACCATACCGGATCATGCTGTGCAATTATCAAATGATTTGCAAAGCACAATCAAGGCTAAATATCGAGGCAGAGAAATATCATGCTTTGCGCAAAATCAGGATGTAGTCTATAAATTGGATGACAATGGAAATATTACAGGACGACTCGCAATTCTGGATTTTGAAGGATGTCCTTTTCAAATTGAAAATGATTGGAAAATTGTTCCTTTTTTGAAATTTAAAACGGAGAAATTAATTGAAATCACTAGTGTTGAAAATGGAACCTTTTTTATCAGCAGTGACAGCTCAATGCCTATTTTGCATGATGGGTCGAAACCAACAGGCTTTTTTAATGCATATCCAATCGGAACAAAAATTGTTTTTTTATCTAAAGGTATGGAATTCACAGTTGCGGGTTACAAATATAAAACATTGAAGAAAAATGCATCTATTAATTTTACCGAGAAGGGTATTCAATTAAAGGGTATTAGCAAAAAATACATGGAAACACTCCAAAATAGTGAACCATCAATTGAAAGCAATTCTGGATATGTACTTACCAGAGACGATGTTATACGTGTCATGTCTGGGATTGCTTCCGCGATACAAAGTTGTGGGAATGGGGCAAATGACCAAATTGTTATGGATGTTACTATCGGAGAAGATGGAAAGGTAATTTACGCAAGTGCAGAATCTCCACTTACGGATGAACCTATTGGCAAATGCGCTGCGCGTGTATTGCGTAAAGCAAGGTTCCCAAAGTCAGTCCAAAAATTAAATGTAAAATATCCGTTTAAATTATAAAAAATGATATTCTTTACATTCACTTGAATTTGAAAATTACAAGAAAGGAACAATACGATGTTCTCGAAAAATTCTATCATTTGCGCGACGACCACTGTATTTTATGTTTTTCTAATGTTTGGTTGCAGTCCAGCCCATAGATATAACAGGCTAATTGAGGATGCAAAAGATATGAAGAATGAAAGCATCCGCAAAACTTTTATGTCCAAGCTGTATACCATAAACAGCCTCACAGGTGAAAGATATGATGATGAAGCCCGATACTATTTGGAGCGGGCTATAAAGAAATACAAAGAGGCCCTTGCAGTGGAAAATATAGCGCCTGAATTGACCCAATTTGCCCAAAAGCGTTTGGGCGACACTCACATCGAAGTAGCGCGTCTGTATTTAGAAATGGGCAATAATGAATCGAATTTTTGGAATTCGGATGAGAAAAAACATACATTCTCCGAGCCTTCCCGTAGTTCCCGCTGCCAAAAAGCATCCGCTGATTATACTATGGCAGCAGCGCACGTACAGATGGCGTTCAAAGTAAAGGGATACACAAGACCAGACACCGCCATTGTCTACCTATTTGAAACGTTGGGTGAAAATTTTCGAAAATTGTGTAGTATTGAGAGAGACTATCTAAAATCCGATGATTACCAGAAATCTGTTGATATGTACAAACAAGTAGTTGATATATTGGAAATCACGGAAAATGTCAAATCTTCTGAACTCGCGAGAGCATATATATTGCTCGCTAGGTCCATGATTGAGTCCGAAGACCTCAACGAAAATTTGACAGCGTTCAGTCATTTAGAGCATGCGATTCAACTTCTCCTCACTTCGTCGTATAATTTCGCAGCGGATAGGGACGTCTACTGTCATCTTGAAAGCACGGATGATCGGGCCTATGAGTTGGGGTGGACTCCATTTAGTAGTCCTGATCACGATAAGGGGGCTCGACAATTGAATCTAATTCGATGGGGACTGTGGGAAATACAAGATAAAATTGACAAAAGCTCAATCGGAGAGAAAAAAAGGCAGTTTTATCGGCTTATCGAAGCAAATAAAGCTATTGCCGAGATTGCCCAAAAGAATGCTGACTCTTTAGGAGTGAGCGACTCGAAAGACATTGTCGCGGATACTGAAGGCAATATCGGGATTTGCTGGATGAGTCTCAATGATCGGACAAAGGCGATTCAGTCTTTCCAGAATGAAATTCGATTGCGGCGTGAAATACATGCTGATGATTTTGAACAGTCATCTCTCTACAGGAAGGCTAGAGGTGTTTATGAATCCGTTATAGGGAGATTAATAAATGACAAAATCAGCGAACAGATCATTGAAGACCAATTAATGGTAGAACTCGAAGTGCGACTAGGAGTCTTCGGTGATGATGATCCGTTTGTTGCCAGGCTACATGAAGAAATTGCAGAATTTTGGACACGGATCGGTCGATGCGACAAGTCGAAAAGCAGTTATGAAGAGGCCGTGCGGATTCTTTCGGCGAAGTCCGGACCTTCCGATACTGAAGTGATCCGGTTGAATCAGGAAATTGAAAATTGTGTTTCAACAGAAAGTGCCCACATCGACCCTGTTAAAGTGGAAGATGATCCCTACAGCAACCTCAATACACCCGCCGACAAATCTACATCAGAGGCCCCGGAGTCGGATACCCTCGTCAATAATAACAAAGAATGGTTCGTTTTTATCGACGGATCAATCACAGGACCATATTCCGAAAAAATCATTGCTGGCCTAGTCGTCGCTGGTAAAATAACCACTTTTACCGCAGTATCAAAAACGAAGACAGGAAATGATTGGCAGACTGCCGGTAAGGTGTTACCGAATTTATTTCAAGTAAGTCCCAAACACGACAATTGACGACAAATGGTGTGCAATTGCAATGAAAGTGACCGATGAGACTATTTAGAAATATTACGCTGGTATTGCTGGTTTCCATGCAGATTATCGCTTGCAGTGATGATGATTGCTGCAAATATTGTGATCCGAAAAACTCAACACGGCCTAGATCTGCGGACTCACCGGTTTCGCCCTTTTTGAGATTATAGAATTTCACCGCGCCGGTCTGGTCGTACTTGTGCAGCTTCCAGCCATTATAGATAAAAACGCGGCGTGGTTCATACAACTCGTTCGCTGCAAGGTCAGCAAAGATAAATGGAGATTCGATCTGCTGGTCCGGCACCCAATCCGGAAGCAGGCTCTGGCTGTGGGACTCAGCGGGAACTTCAATTCCAAACAGGTCGAGTAATGTGGCGTACATATTAATCGCACTGGTGGGACGTGCGATTGCACCACCGGAGTCACCTTCTTCGGCGATGAGGAAAGCGCCTTTGTCCGGGTGCACGACGAAAAATTCATCCGGGCAAAGAAGCGCCTGTACATGACCGCCACCCCGCGCATCTACGCGGACATGGCCAAGGCAACGGCCGAGAGGGACAACGCGGCGCTGTGTTCCATGGATGACAAGGAGATGTACAGCGAGCAGCTCTATGTGCTCAACTTCTCCAATGCGGTAAAGCAGCAGCTGCTGGTGGATTACAAAGTGATAGTGCTGGCCGTGGAGGAATCCCACGTCAGCCGAAAGCTGCAAAACCTGCCGGCCGATGACAACAATCAACTGAAAGTGGACGACGCGGCCCGCAGATGGAGATTCAAGGCTCATCAACCCTCCGCCTCTCGATAGGTCTTCCCCAGCGGCGAAAAAGAGGGCGGCGCCGTTTTTCCGCCCTTCTCGTCGCCGATCCGCGCGATTGCTTTCCGTGCGGAATTGTTTAAAAACAAGACATTAGCCTGATGCGAGGTGTTGGCCCGTCGCTTGCTTTGCCTTTGCGGCATGCAGTCTCTTGCCCTCAACTGCCAAACCCACGTCTACCAGCGTCGCAAGCCGGAAAAGGAGGTGCTCTATCAGGCGGTCGCTGAGAATTTGGAGACGTTTCTGGAACGGCTTCGGGTTGAGGGACACGAGCTTCCCAAATATGTCGTGGAGGAATTCTACCGCTACCTCGACTGCGGCATCTTGGCACGAGGCTTTGCGCGTTGCGCCTGTGAAGCGTGCGGCAAGAGCATCGCTGTGCCTTTCAGCTGTAAGGGAAGAGCGTTTTGCAGCTCATGCATGGGAAGGCGCATGGCCGATACCGCCGCTCACTTGGTGGACAACGTCTTCCCCCATGTGCCGGTGAGGCAGTGGGTCCTTAGCCTGCCGATCGAAATCAGGTATCGGATGTCCTACGACAAATGCCTCATCTCGGATGTTCTCGCCGTGTTCCTTAGAGCTGTTCAGGGCTGGTACAAAACCAAAGCCAAGGAGCTTGGGTTCGGCAATTTGCAGGGCGGCTCGGTTTCGTTCATCCAAAAATTCGGCTCCAGCCTGAACGCCACGCCGCATTACCATTGCCTCGTTCTCGACGGCGGATACACATTTTCAGCCGATTCAAATGAACCCTTCTTCGTTGCGACGCCTCCGCCTTCAGACGAGGATGTAAAACAAATTGCCGAGACCGTAGCCGAAAGAGCGCTCCGTCTGCTCGAGAAGCGGGGCGTCATAGGAGAGCAGGACCTGTACGACCCCTTCAGCGATGAGAATCCACTGCTCGCCGGAATGACCGCCGCGTCGGTGCGCGGAATGATAGCCACCGGAGACAGAGCCGGTCTGCCCGTCAGAAGAGTGCTTTCGGATCCCGCCCGCGGCGTGAGGACCTCCCTCCTGTGCTACGTGTCACGCGGCTTTAGCTTACATGCGGCAAGAAGAATCGAAGCTCACGACCGCGAAGGACTGGAGCAGCTGTGCAGCTATGTGACGAGGCCGCCTCTTGCAGCGGGGTCTCTTGAAAAAGCCGGAGATGACAAATACCGTTTCAAGCTGAAGTCTTCTTGGTCGGACGGTACATCATACATC
>CAYWLQ010000227.1:0-6157 GCA_964458775.1 uncultured Myxococcales bacterium
GAGAGTTTCCCGAAGGAAGCTACCGTCCGCCTCTGGTGACAGTGTACTACGCATCGGGTTTGTAAAAATGCCGATTGACAAATTTGCGGGTTGAAACAAGCGGATGATACAAATCCGAGAGGGAAGGTTTGTTCGCGAACAATCTTTTTCATATTCAATCATATTCAAATGGAATCAGACGACCCGAGTTCAATGGATGACTGCGTCATATCAAAATGTTTCGACTAAACATCAACTATCACAGTCCGTTTTTTGTCTTCAGTCGATGAGTTTTTCAAGTTTGTTGAGTTCGAAAAAGAAAACTTTCATTGACTGTGGCACACATTGGAGAAAACTTTCATTGACTGTGGCACACATTTTTGGGCGTTCGAAAAAGAAAACTTTCATTGACTGTGGCACACATTTTTGGGGCACCCATTTTTGGGCGGCACCCATTTTGGGGCACACATTTTTGGAGCACACATTTTTGGGCACACATTTTTGGGCACACATTTTTGGGGAACTCTCAACCTACCGACAAGCAGCCGGACAAGATGCCTATTGGGATGGGTTTAGTGAAAAAGAGCCCGTCAGAGATATGCTGTTAACTGATCAGGGCTATCTTTGTTGCTATTGCATGCGTCGAATTGACAAAGAAAATATGAAGGTAGAACACTATCGCCCGCAATCCCTCTATCCTAAAGAAGAGCTCGTCTGGAAAAACCTATTAGCGGTGTGCAAAAGGGAATGAAGGACAATCTAAGAATTTTCAAACATGTGATGCATCTAAAGGAAATAGTGAACTAACAATTGATCCGCAAAACCAAACCCACATCGACTCATTGAAATATTCTGCCAACGGTCAAATTGTTTCAGAAAAATTCCAAACTGATATCGACGAAATATTAAACTTAAATACCTTTAGACTGAAGGATTCACGAAAACAAGCATTGTCGGTCTTTATGAACCAGTTGAAGAAAAACCTAGAAAAAAAAAGGAGAGTGGTCGCTAAAAAGTATCAACAAAGAGCTTCAACGACTCAAAGAAAAAGAAAAACTCCCTGCATTTTGCGGTATGTTTGAGTTCTGGTTAAAGAAGAAACTTAACCGGAAAAAGAATAAATAAAAATTAAAGCAAAAGCCGACACCTTTCGCCAATTTGCCTAACTGTTCCATACATAAAGCGGGGGTAAACTTTGCAACTACAGAGATAATCACATAACCGTTCAAAATTATAAGTATTTTTCTGTATACAGTCCCAATAGGCCGGTTGCGGTTTTCTTTGTCTTATACCCTGTCAAATCATATTAAAATGAGATATTGTCGTTTTCTACGGTTGAAACATTACTGTTTGGTTTGATAAGAACGATTGCTTTTTAAAAAAACCGGCCAAAGGAGGCTGCACAATGTCATATTTAGATCAATCTGATCCGGAAATAGCAGAACTGATTAAACTCGAGAGCGATCGACAAAGAGATAAGATTCGTCTTATTCCTTCTGAAAACTATGTATCCAATGCGGTACTGGAGGCTTCGGGCTCGGTTTTAACCAATAAATATTCCGAGGGATATGCCGGCAAACGTTATTATGAGGGGCAGCAGTTCATCGACCCCATTGAGCGTTTGGCTATCGAGCGCGCCAAAGCTCTTTTCGGTGCCGAAGCTGTTAACGTTCAGCCGTATTCCGGCTCTCCTGCTAACATGGCGGTATATTTTGCATTTTGTCGCCCGGGAGATCCTGTCATGGGATTGGCTCTGGATCACGGCGGTCATCTGACCCACGGTTGGGGTGTAAGCATTACCGGTGATTTCTTTACTCCGATTCGCTATCAACTAAATCCCAAAACACATTTGATTGATTACGACATGATGCGGGATTTGGCGCTCAAGCACAGACCCAAAATTATTATTGCCGGAGCTACCGCTTATCCTCGTATTATCGATTTTGAACCTTTTGCCGAAACCGCAAAAGAAATCGGCGCTGTCTTTGTTGTCGACATGGCGCATATAGCAGGGCTTGTGGCCGGCGGTGTGCATCCGTCACCTGTTCCTTTAGCCGATGTGGTTACCACTACTACTCACAAATCTCTAAGAGGTCCAAGAGGCGGCATGATTCTTATGAAGAAAGCCCACCGAAAAGCCATTAACAAGGCTGTTTTCCCCGGATTACAGGGCGGACCTCATAATCACACCACAGCCGGTATTGCTGTCGCTCTCAAAGAAGCAAACACCGAAGAGTTTAAAAACTATGCTCGTAAAATCGTAGAAAACTCAAAGTCTCTGGCCGAAAGCCTTTTGGCCAAGGGATTCGATCTGGTATCCGGCGGAACGGACAATCACCTGATTTTGGTAGATCTTACCAAAAGAGGCATTACCGGAAAGCCCTATGCACAAGCTCTCGACAAAGCCGGCATTGAATGCAATTACAACACGATACCTTTCGACTCCAGACCGCCGGCAGATCCCAGCGGCATTCGAATCGGAACTCCTTGTATGACTTCTCGCAACATGGGCAAACCGGAGATGGAAAAACTAGCAGATTGGATGGACCAAGTTGCAAACAATATCGAAAACGAATCGCGCCTTGCAGCCATTGCCGGCGAGGTTAAAGAATTGATGAAATCTTTTCCGGCACCGGGTATTTCGGCTTAACCGATATCATTCTTATGCTCCTCCGACTTTACGGAATCGAAGTCAATTATGACGCGGATCAACAAAAGGAATTGTCAAAAGCGATTCGCCGCAGATTAGACTTCTGCGCCTCTTCGTTACAGGAATTTCGAATATCCCGAAGATCTATTGATGCTCGTCGGCGGCCGGTTCAAATAGTTTACAGCGTGGATGTCTTGCTGAAAAATGATGTCGATGTATCCGTTATACAAAAGGCAATCATTGCACCTAATAAAGAACCGCTTAGAACCGAAACAGGAACCGTACCGCTTAGCAATCCGCCGGTGATAGTGGGAGGCGGACCGGCGGGGCTTTTTGCGGCTTTGTTTTTAGCTGAACACGGCTTTTGCCCCGTTCTTATAGAAAGAGGCGGCACTACGGAAGAGCGACAAACCGCCCTACATAAGTTTGTTACAACAAGAAGTCCTGATCCGGAATGCAATGCCCTGTTCGGCCTCGGCGGAGCCGGAACCTTTTCGGACGGAAAACTCTCCACCGGAGTAAATCATCCATGGATAAAAGGAGTACTGGATATTCTGGAGGAATGCGGAGCGCCGAAACAAATTACCTATGATGCCAAACCCCATGTCGGAACTGATATTTTAAAACACGTCGTAACTAATTTGGTATCGCGAATAGTGAAAGCAGGCGGTACTGTATATACGAATGTTCGCATGAACAGCCTGTGTATCGGAGAAGATCATATCTGCGGACTTGATACAACAATGGGAAAGATTGCCTGCGAAACCGCTGTCTTGGCAATAGGGCACTCTGCGAGAGATACATGGAGCAGTTTGAATAACTCGGGAGTGCTTTTGGAGCCCAAACCGTTTCAGATCGGCATTAGGGCAGAACACCCTCAAGAATGGCTTGACCGGCACAGATACGGAAATGCAGCAGGACACCCTTTGCTGGGAGCGGCTGATTACAAGCTTGCAACCAAAGTCAACGGTACATCGGTTTTTTCGTTTTGTATGTGTCCGGGAGGAGAGACGATGCCGACAGTAAACGAGAAAGGTTATCTTGCAATCAACGGCATGTCCATGAGTAGAAGAAATTCACCGTTTTCATCTTCGGGCCTAGTGGTTACTCTTTTTCCAGAAGTTTACGGCGGAAACAATTTGGAATCCTGTTTAACTTTTCAGCGTTCAATCGAAAAAACATGTTTCGAAGCCGGCGGCGGAGACTATAGTGCGCCTGCTCAGCGCCTGACTGATTTTTACAACGGAATAAAGTCTCAATCACTTCCTTCAGTAAGCTACAAACCCGAAGTGTGTTCAGTAAATTTGGCTGAGATACTGCCGACTTGTATTGCAATACCTCTGAGAAAGGCATTAGAAGCCTTTGACAAAACTATTCCCGGCTATCTTCACAAAGAAGCAGCTGCTTTAGCTCCTGAATCCAGAGCATCTTCGCCAATTAGAATAGTAAGAGATTCTGAAACCATGCAGGCAAAAGGAATTTGCGGACTCTATCCGGCAGGAGAAGGCGCCGGCTATGCAGGCGGAATAATGAGCTCTGCTCTGGACGGGCTCAACGCAGCAAGAAAAATTGCAGAAACCTATGCCCCCTGCAAATAAAACTCGGTAATTGCATAAAAAAACATGTATCTAAATTACAGCATATTATAAATATGCGAAATAACTTCTTAAAAACTGCCGCTGAAACAGAACAATAAAGTCGATGAGGGATTTATTCCCGCTTTTAAAAAGCCAATTATATCAAAACATTATTAGAAGAAATAAATCTCTCTCTTAAATAAATCTCTCTCTTATTGAGAAATCCAATTTTTACCAGTAGCTTTTAAGAAGCTAAAAATCACTCATCAGCATTTCATATTTCAGACTATTGCTTATCATGTAAATTTCATATACACAGAGGAAGCCGTTTTCTATGAAGGAGCGCCTATGGCAAACAATAACTCTTCGAAGCGAACCGGTTTTGCAGCTCCATTTGTTGTTTTTTTGTTGCTTATGGCTTTTTGGATTCCTTTTTCAGGAACCTTTGATGCCTTTCACCTTTCTCTGGGAGTAATTTCCTGTGCGTTTGTTGCGATTATTTCGCATAAGTTTTTATTTGAGGATTTTTCAAGACCAGGGAAGCTTAAAAAGACGATTCGTTTTATCGCTTATCTCCCGTGGCTTATATATCAGATTATCTTATCCAATCTTCATGTGGTTCATATGATACTGTTTCCAAGTAAAATTCGTCCGCAAATTGTAATGATAAAACCGGCGCTCAAGAGTGAATTGTCAATGGTAACTCTGGCGAATTCAATTACTCTTACACCGGGAACCGTTACCATGGAAATCATAGACGGACAGTATTATGTTCATGCCATTAGTCAAAAAGCGGCGGATGACTTGGTCAGCGGCGATATGGAAAAACGCGTCGCTCATGTTTTTTTTGAAGACTGAAGTATTTTTCCCGCCCAAATGCGGGATCGGAGAATGAGACCATGCTCGACTTCTTCTTGTGGGTAGCGATTGCGATATTGGCGGCGTCTGCGCTGTGTATGTATCGAGTGGTCTTTGGACCGACCGTAATTGATCGAATTATCGGCCTAAACGCCCTTAGTACAATGACCATTGCGGTAATTCTATGTATTGGACTTATTTTCAAACAGGTTGAGTTCTTTATAGATATTGCATTTACCTACGCGCTGATAAATTTCATCGGCGCTCTTGCTTTTGCCAAATATTTTGGCAGGCAGGGTGCAGAAAAACAAGAAGAGGTTCGCTGATGGAAACAGTGCTTCAGGTTATTGCTATAGTTCTGATTCTGGGCGGAGTGTTTTTTATTTTTATGGGCTCCATCGGAATTCTTCGTCTTCCGGATTTCTATACTCGCATGCACGCTGCAGGACACTGTGACACACTTGGAAGCTTGTTGATTGTCAGCGGTATAGCTGTTTATTTGGGGTTTACCCTCACCAGTTTCAAAGTAGTGGTCATTGCCGTGTTTATTTTTCTGACAAGCCCCACTGCCACCCACGCTATCGCAAGACGGGCTTTCCAAAATAATGTGCCGCATTGGACAAAGGACAAAAAGTAGATGATTTGGCAACTTGATATCATTCTGCTCGTTCTCTCCGTCATCAGCGCGCTGGCGGCGATTACGGTTAAAGATTTGCTGGCCTCAGCTATTTTACTGGGTACATTCAGTCTTTTTATGTGTCTCTTGTGGGTCGAAATGGCTGCCGTTGACGTAGCCTTTACTGAGGCTGCGGTCGGTGCAGGTATTTCTACTGTATTGCTGCTCATCGCAGTGTTCAAGACCGAGAGGAGGAGTTTAGATTGAAAGTCGCATCTTTAATAGTAACGTTGGCAACTTTTGCGCTGTTGGTTTTCGGGGCATTGGATATGCCGAAGTGGGGCGATCCAAATTCTCCTGCCAATTCACATGTATCACCTAGGTACATTGAAAAAACTATGGAAGAAACCCATGTTCCGAATATGGTTACCGCCGTATTAGCTGACTACAGAGGCTTTGATACTCTCGGTGAAACGA